>NZ_BAUW01000134.1 GCF_000517385.1 Mesobacillus boroniphilus JCM 21738
GTTTACTGTTTCAATTTCAGTATCATGTCTTCATCCGGCGTGACGTAAACGGTCTGCTGTTGTTCATAAATCACGAAACCAGGCTTTGCTCCGGCTGGCTTCTTCACATGACGCACTTTGGTAAAGTCGATAGGAACTGAGCTAGAATTCCGTGCTTTGCTGAAGTAGGCCGCAATCTGTGCTGCTTCGAGAATGGTTTCTTCAGCAGGCTCTTTGCTGCGGATGACCACATGCGATCCCGGGATATCTTTTGTGTGGAGCCATATTTCATCGCGGGCAGCTACCTTGTTTGTTAAGTAATCATTTTGCTTATTATTTTTCCCGACAAGGATTTCCGTATCATCGGAAGAGCGATATTTTTCAAGGTGTGGCTTAAGGTTTTGCTTGTTTTTATTTCCTTTTTTCTGACGGGCGCGGATATATCCGCCTTCAATCAACTCTTCCCTGATTTCCTCAATATCCTTTGGTGAAGCTGCCTCAACCTGTTGCAGGAGTGAATCAAAATAGGCAACCTCGGCTCTGGCTATTTCAATTTGTTCTTTTACAATATTGACGGATTTCTTGGCCTTTTGGTATTTGGTGAAGTATCTTTGGGCATTTTCCGAAGGTGTTTTCCGCGGCTCCAGCGGAATTGTAATCGAAGCGCCGTCTTCATCATAATAATTAACCACTGTTATTTCCTTCATACCTTTTTTGGCCATGAAAATGTTTGCAGTCAGCAGTTCTCCAAATAATTGGTACTGCTCAGCCTTTTTCGCATCTTCAAGAGTATTTTCTAGTTTTAAGATCTTCTTCTCATTCTTTTCTTTCTCATTAGCAATCAGGCGCTCTAAATCGTTTCCCTGCTGCTTGACCCTGTCACGTTCTGCCTTGCCAAAATAAAAACGGTCGAGCAGGCTGCTCAGAGAATCAAAGGACTTTGCTTCTCCCTTCAAATGTTCAAGCGGAATCAGGTAAAATGCCTCTTTATTGCTGCCATTGGTAATGGAAGGTTTGTAGTGGTGTTCTCTGAACTCACTCATCACGGAGATGAAGGCCTTTGGAAGGGTCGTGCGGTTTGCAAGGCCAGCTTTAAAGACTATTTCCTTGGCCAATACCGGTGACACTCCAGCAAAATTTGAAACTAGCTGCTTATCGAGTTTGCCTGCATTAAAATCTATTACTCTTAATACATCTTCCTCCTGAGCCTCAAACGGGTTCATTTTCTCCTGTTGCGGAGGCAAGACATACTCTTGCCCAGGCATGATTGCCCTGTGTGTATTCACGGCAAATGAAACATGCTTGATGCTGTCAAGGATCGTATTCCTGTTTTTATCGACGATGATGATGTTACTGTGGCGACCCATGGTTTCAACAATCAACTGTTTATAGGATAAATCGCCGATTTCATTTCTTCCTTTTACTTCAAAAATAATCATCCGGTCAAGGCCGGCCTGTTTGATATTTTCTATTATGAAGCCTTCAAGGTGTTTGCGCAGAAGCATGCAGAACATTGGTGGTTCGTTAGGGTTATCATATTGCTCGTTTGTGATTTGGACCCTGGCGTAGCTCGGATGAGCAGACAAAAGCAGTTTGTGGTTAACTCCGTTTGCCCTCACAGCCAGGATAATTTCATTTTTATAAGGCTGGTGAATCTTATTGATTCGCCCCCCTTTAAGAAGGGAGGAAAGTTCGTTTGTGATGGCTCTTGTAAACAATCCGTCAAATGACATATGGAAAACATCCTTTTCTATTTATCTGAAACCTTGTCTGGTATGACCAAGGCGCCTCCGCTTTTATATTGTCCAGCTGCGGCTCCTAACTCCTCGAGTCGTTTCGGTCCTGCCAATGAAGTCAAAGGGCGACTTCACTGGCTGGCCCTCCAACGCTTGTCGGAGTTGGGCAGTCGCCTCCGCTTTTCTATTCTATTAAACATCTTATCATTTTTTTGGACAGGGCTGAATAAGCTTTCTTTAGAGTAGGACAAACAAGGAGGAAGTGTGATGGCCCCATGAAGTTCCATGAGATGAATGAAAATGAGATAGCTAGTGCCTTAAGAACAGATTTTACAGAAGGATTGGAAGAAAAGGAAGTAAAACGCAGGCGTGAGCAGCATGGATATAATGCATTGGCCGAGGGGGAGAAACAATCGGCATTGTTATTATTCTTCAGCCAGTTCAAGGATTTCATGGTACTGGTACTCCTTGCAGCAACTCTGATATCAGGTCTTCTAGGTGAAATGGTCGATGCGATCGCCATCATAGCCATTGTTCTTGTAAATGGAATTTTAGGTTTTTTCCAGGAAAGGAAGGCGGAAAAATCACTTGATGCCCTGAAAGAGCTTTCTGCACCGCAGGTTCATGCTTTGCGTAATGGAGAGTGGACCAAGATTCCGTCAAAGGAAGTCGTACCTGGAGATATTCTTAAATTTATAAGCGGGGACAGGATAGGTGCGGATATTCGATTGATTGAATCCCGAAGTCTGGAAGTTGAAGAGTCAGCGCTTACGGGAGAGTCTGTGCCAGTACAAAAAAACACAAGTCCGTTGAGGATTCCTAACCCGGGACTCGGTGACATGGAAAATATGGCGTTTATGGGCACGATGGTTACAAGGGGAACTGGAACCGGTGTTGTTGTTGCTACAGGAATGAAAACAGCAATGGGCCAGATTGCTGACTTGCTCGAGACGGCCGAAACACAGGAAACACCGTTGCAGCGCAGGCTGGAACAGTTGGGCAAAATCCTGATTACAGCAGCTCTTTTCTTAACACTATTGGTAGTTGGGATTGGAGTGCTTCAGGGGCATGATCTATATACGATGTTTCTTGCGGGTGTCAGCTTGGCGGTTGCCGCCATCCCGGAAGGACTTCCTGCAATTGTAACTGTGGCATTATCACTTGGCGTCCAGAGAATGATCAGGAAGAATGCGATCGTCAGGAAGCTGCCGGCAGTGGAGACACTTGGCTGTGCGTCTGTCATTTGTTCTGACAAAACAGGACGATGACGCAAAACAAGATGACGGTCACTCATCTTTGGAGTGGCAATAAAACTTGGACAGTCGACGGTGTAGGATATTCACCAACAGGGTTGTTCTTTCATAATGACAAAAGCGTGGACCCGCAAAATGAAAAATCATTGCAGCAGCTGCTTACATTTGGCATGCTTTGCAACCACGCTGAGATGATTGACAAAGATGGTGAGTACGCAATTGATGGTGACCCAACTGAAGGTGCTCTTCTGGTTGCCGCAATGAAAGCCGGCTACAGAAGAGAGAACTTGCTCAACCAGTTTGAAATTGTAAATGAGTTCCCGTTCGATTCCCAACGAAAAATGATGAGCATGATTGTAAAAGATAATACGGGACGTAAATTCGCTGTTGTAAAAGGCGCACCGGATGTCCTGATTGGATTGAGTGATTCAATCCTTTGGGACGAAAGGCAGCAGCGCCTGACAAAAGATTTGACCGCTAAAGTCCAGGGGGCGATTGACGAGCTGGCTGGCAACGCATTAAGAACGATAGCGATTGCCTTCAAACCGATTCCGCAAAACACTGTAGTACTTCATGAAAATGAAGCCGAAAAAGACTTGGTTTTCATTGGTTTGCAGGGTATGATCGACCCTCCGCGTCCTGAGGTGAAGACAGCTGTAAAAGAATGCCGGGAAGCAGGGATCAAAACGGTGATGATTACTGGTGATCACGTCATTACCGCAAAGGCGATTGCGAATCAGTTAGGCATTTTAACCAAAGGCAGTAAAGTATTGGATGGAAAAGCGTTATCAGAGATGTCCGTTTCTGAGCTTGAAGATATCGTCGATGATGTCTCCGTTTTGCACGAGTATCGCCTGAACATAAACTAAAGATCGTCAAGGCACTGCAAAACAGAGGACATATTGTCGCTATGACAGGCGATGGCGTTAACGATGCCCCAGCAATTAAAGCGGCAGATATAGGTGTGGCTATGGGGATCGCGGGTACAGATGTTGCGAAGGAAGCTTCTTCACTCGTACTTCTGGATGATAACTTTGCGACTATTAAAGCAGCAATAAAAGAAGGCCGGAATATTTATGAAAATATTAGGAAGTTCATCAGATACCTACTGGCTTCCAATGTTGGGGAGATATTGGTCATGCTTTTTGCGATGATCATCGGTTTGCCCCTGCCACTAGTGCCGATACAAATCCTGTGGGTGAACCTGGTAACAGATGGCTTGCCTGCGATGGCATTGGGGCTGGATCAGCCTGAGGAAGATGTCATGAAAAGGGCGCCGCGTCATCCTAAGGAAGGGGTTTTTGCCCGGGGGTTAGCTGGAAGGTCGTTTCAAGAGGATTTTTGATTGGATTAATGACTTTGTTGGCATTTATGATTGTCTATAATAGAAACCCCGATGACCTGGTATATGCACAGACGATTGCGTTTTCTACACTCGTGATGGCACAGTTAATCCACGTCTTTGATTGCAGGAGCGAAAAATCGATATTCGCCCGCAATCCTTTTGAGAACAAGTATTTAGTATGGGCAGTTATTTCTTCATTGGTCATGGTTCTAGTTGTTATATATTCACCTGTCTTGCAGCCAATATTCCATACCGTTCCAATCCTGGCGGTTGACTGGTTGTTAATCCTTGGCTTATCGGCAATTCCTACATTTTTGCTTGCAGGAACATTTTTTGCAAGAAAAACAAAGAGAAATATGATATAATCCGTTAGGTAATAGAGAAGGCTCTATTGCCTTTCTTTTTTTTTCGTAATCTTTCTTGCATTTACTGCTAAAAGTTTTATGAAAATTAAATACGTTCCTGGGCTTGAGATATCCTCTCGAGGTGAGGGCGAGAAAAAACAAGTATTAGAGATTACATAAATGAATAAGCCTGTTCCACAGGTCTACAGGAAACTCGACTTTTTGGAAGGCTCTTTTCTCAAACTTTGTTGCTATTGGCTACAAAATAGGATTAAATGACCTATGTTTCTTCACAAAAACAAAGATTATTAAGAGAAAAGAGCTAGCACACTTAATACCGAACTGCAAAATGGCTTTTATCACGTTAAAATCGGCGTTAGGATTTTAACAACAATCTTACGAAATCAGCCTTTTAGAAAGAATGGATGTGTCTGAAATGGTCGTCAGTATGACCGGGTTTGGAAGGAGCAGGCTGAATCAGAGAGGTTCAGTGTCACAGTCGAGGTAAAAACGGTCAATCACCGTTTTTGTGAATTCCATATTCGCATGCCCAGGCAGCTCCTGAAAACGGAAGAAAAAATAAAGAAGAAACTTGGCGAACACATAAAAAGAGGGAGAGTCGAAGTATTTGTAACTTTGGAAGGCGAAGGCATAGTTAGCCGAAGTGTACATATTGACTGGAAAGCTCTGGACGAATTGGTCCATCATATATCAGAAATTAAAAACAGGTACAGCATAACGGGGGATATTGAGCTCCGTGATATTGTCAGCAGGGAAGAAATCATCCATATTGAGGAAATAGAAGCTGAGAATGAAGAACTTGAACTTCTTGTCCTTTCTGCCGTTGAGGATGCAGGCAACCAGCTGGTCCAAATGCGCAGACTGGAAGGATCAGCACTTGAAAAGGATGTATTGCAGCATATCGAACAGCTAAAAGAGAACATTTCGAGCGTGAATAAGCTGGCGCCTAATGTTGTAGAGCAGTACCGCGAGAGACTTCAAAAGAAAATGGCTGAATTTATGGATAGCCAGGCAGATGAGGATAGAATCCTCACCGAGGTTGCCTTCTTTGCAGATAAAGCTGATATCAGTGAAGAGATTGCCCGTCTTGAAAGCCATGTAAGTCAATTCAAAGATATAGTGAAGGCTAATGAGCCACTTGGAAGGAAACTTGATTTTTTGCTTCAGGAAATGAATCGCGAGGTCAACACGATCGGTTCCAAGGCGAATGATTCGAGAATTGCCAGGGAAGTTGTCGAAATGAAAAGTCTCCTGGAAAAGGTTAAGGAACAAGTTCAAAATATAGAGTAGCGTTTAGAAAGGGTCTTTAAAGGCCAAAATAAATAACTGATGATTGGGGGACCATCATGGCAATAAAGCTTATAAATATAGGCTTCGGCAATATTGTTTCAGCTAACAGGATCATTTCGATCGTAAGTCCTGAATCAGCTCCAATTAAACGGATCATCCAGGACGCTCGCGACCGAGGATCGTTAATAGATGCTACATACGGAAGAAGGACGAGAGCTGTCATCGTCATGGACAGCGACCATGTCATTCTCTCTGCGGTACAGCCGGAAACGGTAGCTCACCGCCTGAATGACCGTGATGATATTATTGATGAAGGGTAGGACTATTTAATGCAGGAAAAAGGTTTGTTGATTGTTCTTTCAGGACCATCAGGAGTTGGCAAAGGCACGGTCCGGAAAGAATTATTTTCCCAGCACGATACAGCTTTTGAATATTCCGTGTCCGCGACAACGAGGCTCCCGCGTGAAGGTGAGCAAAATGGAGTGGATTATTTCTTCAAGACAAGGGAAGAGTTTGAAGAGATGATCAGAGAGGACCAGCTTCTAGAGTATGCAGAGTTTGTTGGCAATTACTATGGAACTCCAGTTGAATACGTCCGCGAAACGCTCGATGCAGGAAGGGATGTTTTCCTTGAGATTGAAGTTCAAGGAGCAAGCCAGGTAAGGAATAAATTTCCAGACGGGCTATTCATTTTCCTTGCGCCGCCCAGTCTTTCAGAGCTTGAAAACCGGATCGTGACACGAGGCACTGAAACGGAAGATATCATCAAAGGCAGGATGAAAGCTGCAAGAGAAGAAATTGAAATGATGGAATTATATGATTATGTGGTTGAAAACGATCATGTTGAAAACGCAGCCGATCGAGTTAAGTCAATCGTTGTAGCGGAACACTGCCGCAGGGAACGCGTGCAACATCGTTATAAAAAAATGCTGGAGGTTGAATAAATGCTTAATCCTTCTATTGACTCTTTAATGACTAAAATTGATTCAAAATATTCATTGGTATCGGTTGCTGCAAAGCGCGCGCGAAGCATGCAGGTACACATGGATCCTAAATTAGATAAGTATGTTTCCCACAAATTTGTTGGCAAGGCACTTGAAGAAATCAACGCAGAAAAGCTTCACTTCAAGACAGCAGGAAGCCATGAAGAGTTAAATATCAACGAATAACACCGCGATAACAACCTATTTATTGGGTTGTTATTTTTTGTTGGTTAGGAAACTATAAAATTC
>NZ_BAUW01000133.1 GCF_000517385.1 Mesobacillus boroniphilus JCM 21738
TTAGTGTATCAATTTGAAAGGTTGTTTTTTCTACTTCGAGGAGGAGATCATTCAAAATCAAGCAGCTGCTTGTCAGTTTTTCGGTCATTGCATCGAATTGCAATTCGCCTTTATATCCCTTATCGATGTATGAAAAATACCTTTTTTCCTCATCTGATAACTCAAGTCTCTTATTCAAGATTCTAAGCTTTGACAAAATAATAGGTTCAGTCCTCTCCTTAAAAGCCACGTGCATCATCCTTCCTTTAATTAGTCAAGATAATCATACTATTTTCCTGAAATAAAAAGAGTGAATTTTTCGTGAATTATGGCAAGCCTGCTTGAATACAATGATAAGACCACTCGATTCAGTCAGGAGGAGTCGAAATGTCATTAAAGGTTTATGCCATTTTACTGAAAACTGGGGGCCTTGCCGTTTTCCTTGTTCCAATGTTCATGAAGGGGATGGGATATATAGCGACCATTTCTCCCACGGTAATGTTTAGTTTGATTGCAATTGGAGTCGTTTTATTGATCGTCGGAAATGTGGTTGAAGCAAAGGCAATGCGGAACGGCGAATTTTTTAGACGGAGAAGATTTAGGAAATGAGAAACGAGTTTCAGCATTTGAAACTCGTTATTTTTTTAACGACAGGATGAACCAGACTAAAATGTAGAGATATCCTGCAATTGTGAAAATCGCCCAGAGTGCGCCATGCTTCAACTCCCTGGCCAGATATTCAAATTCACTTATATCCAATGGCCTGTCGATACTATTCATCAAACTGACCATGGGCACTGAAATAATGACGAGGATCGCAATCATGGCCAGCGGAACCTGTTTTTTCTTAATGACACTATAAATAGCCCTCACAAAAATAATCATTAACAACAAATATAAGATAATCCAAAATACAACTTCAATCATTAAAATAACCTCCCTAAGGAATTCTATCATTTTTTTATCTCGAATGCCTGTTAGATTGTGGTAATATTGCTTATGAGGTGAGTATTTTGAGTGTTATCAATATTTGGGTAACTATCCTTTTGGCGGTTGCATTTCTTGCGGCAATTGGGGCTTGGCTGAATACTAGAATCATTTTAAAAGATTTGGATAAAATCAAAGCTCAACTGGGGATTAAGGAAGAGCGGACACCATCAGTATTTGACAATGATCTTGATAAAGAATAATTAGCAGGTGGAAGACAGTGACGAAAATACATATTATTGGCGGACCCGGAAGCGGGAAATCATACATAGCGGAAAAACTTTCAAAAATGCTTGGATTGCCCAAGCATGAATTAGACAACTTCTTCTGGGATCATGAGTCTGAGTATTTTGGTTCGCAAACCCCTCCAGTAAAAAGAGCGGAAAAGCTGGGTCTTGTGCTCGGGCAGGAAAAGTGGATCATTGAGGGAGTATATCATAGCTGGCTTGAGGAAAGCTTCCGCCAGGCAGATTATATTTTCGTGCTTAAGACGAATGTCTATGTGCGCGACTGGAGAATTGTAAAGAGGTTTGCGCTTAGAAAGATTAAATTGGTTTCTTCTCCACGGAAAGAGAATGTGAAGACGCTGATTGATTTACTAAAATGGAACCATCATTATGACGGGAACAACCTGGTAGAGGCAATCAAGCTGATGAAGCCATACAAAGATAAGGTCATCATCCTCACTAAAAACGATGATGTATTCAAGCTTTTTAAAAAACGGAAAAAGTCGGTGGGCATGTAATAAAAAACCGCCTTATCACAAGGCAGTTTTAGAACAAGCTCTCATATGGTGCGGTGCTGATTTGCTTTTCAGCAAGCCGCTTCCGTAAAAATTTATGGTCACGTTTCGGTGTGGCAAGAATATAGCCGCGGATGACAAGCTCCTGAGTAATCTTGTCCGCCTTTTCGTTCAGCGCAATCTCACCAATTTTGCCTGCAATCTTGTGTCTCGCCACATCCCTGAACAATTCAGGAACTGGACTAACCAAATCCTCAAGCAATGCTTTCTGTTCATCCGGCCACAAATGGCGCGTTTGATTCACATAATACTCTTCCCAGTCCATATCTGATTTGCCATCGTCCTTCGGCAGCTTTTTCAAAAACTTGCGGAACATAAAATATCCACCAATCGCGAATAAACCTACCAACACAACGACCCAAAATAAAATGAATAACAAAAACCAACCTTCAAGCTGATACATAACCCTTCACCCACGCATTTCTAATATCTTTTCTTATTATAGTATCAGCCAACTAGGGAAGACAAGTCTTGTGACAATTTGAGTAACATTCTTGTAAAATCGACGGCTTGTAAGTATAATAGACCTTGTTCTTCAATTCGGGGCTGAATGGGGCACTGGTGTCCCCCACGGTCTTCAAAACCGCTTGTGACCTGCGTGCCAGGTTAGCTGGGTTCGATTCCCAGGCGGTCCCGCCAACCCAATGAAATCAAGGCTTTTTTCTACCTTACATAGAGCAGGAGACCGAGAGAAATCGGTCTCTTTTTATTATGTGGTGCCAAAATGGTGCCATTTGTCAGTTGGCTTATTCAAGCAATCCATTTAGATGGTCGACAGCAATTCCTTCAATCGAATCTGTCAGGTGAGAATAGGTGTCCATCGTTACTTGAATTTTGGAGTGACCTAAACGGGCACTGACAATTTTCGGGTGGACATTCTCCTTCAGAAGGATCGTTGCGTGAGAATGCCTGAGGTCATGAAACCGGATATCTGGAAGGTTCGCTGCACTTAAACACCTTTTGAGAGCTCTAGTTATTTCAGATGGAGCCATGATACTTCCCTTTGTGTTGCAAAAGACCAAATTATGAGGGTTAAATGAAGCTCCCAGGATTTCATCACGATGATCACTTTCAGCCTTGAGTCTTTGAAGAAGCTTGGATAATTCCAAAGTTAACCTTACGCCTCTGGGTTTTTCATTCTTGGGAATTGTGTTGAAAAAATATTTCCCATTCGCTTCTGTAATGGTTTGTCGGATATAAACCTTACCTGTTGCAAAGTCAACATTATCCCAAGAGAGTCCCATCAACTCGCTTTTTCGCATCCCGGTATGGGCAGCAGCATAAATCACTGGAAAGTATACCGGAGTTTTTTCCTTTGCAATTTTCAACAATTCATTGAGCTGTTCAACATTTAAGGTCTTCATTTCCTGCTTTACCGGTTTTGGGGGCTTCGCTCCCTTGGTCACGTTTTTGTTGATGAATTCCCAATCGATTGCATCATTCAGCGCCTTTGACAGAACGCGATGATGGTGTGTGACTGTTTGAGCCGATAATGACTGCAATTTTTCCCTATAATAGTTTTGCAGCTCTATTGGTTTGAGTTCTCTCAATGGGATGTGACCTAAAGAAGGGTGAAGATGAGTCTTGATGATCTTTTTGTATTCAGCAAACGTTTTAGGCTTAAGATTGGTCACAGCGTAGTTTTCCAGCCAGTATTCCAAATAATCCCCTACAGACAATTTGTTTTCAAATACCAAGTTGCCTTTTTGTATTTCGAGCATTAATTCAGCCATAGCGCCTTTTGCCTCGCTGATTTTTTTAAAGCCCCGTCTTTTAATTCTCTTACGCTTGCCATACGAGTCTGTTCCAGCCTCCAAAACAAAATAATACGTTCCATTCTTATCTTTCTTAGGATAACCAGCCATTATTTTTTCCTCCAAATATAGCTGGACACCAAGCAATTGCACCTATATTAATAATACTAGATTAGTGGTGATGGTTGCAAAAGGAACTTGGTGTCCACGATTCTTAATTCTCAATAGGATTGTTAATGGTAACTGGCTGACTGCCTTCGAACCACTCTAAGAACGACTTTTTTGACACAAGTATTCTTTTGCCAACGGTAACTGCATGAAAGGATTTCGATTTCACCAATTGATATGCCTGGCTCCGGCCTATTCCTAGAAACAATTGAATATCCTTGACTTCTATTACATCAGGTAGCTGTTTCGTATTCATAATAATTACTCCTTTTCATTGACTATGCAAAGAGGAACATGCAGGCATTGCACGTGCTTAAGAGATTTGTTTTATTGGTTAATTTCAGGTCACATAGGTCTTGAAGACCTATATGACCTAGAATTGAACTATAAAAGAGCCGATTTTTTAAGCTTTAAAACCCTCATTTGCTTAGAGTTTTTGCCTACATAAGCCCTAACCACATTCCGAACTTCCTTTTCGCTTTGCTCTATTTCAATCAAGTCCCGGTCCGCCAACATTTTTGACAGCATTTGTTTTGTAACAGGAAATCTTAACCCTTGTCCTTGGAAATAAAGGTTTATCTCTTTCATCACATTTCCTAGAACAAGATAGTAAAATTCCTTGTCTTCCCACCCGATAAAGTGCCTATCATCACTGTATGGATCGTCGTTGATGCCAACTGTGCTTACAGCTTTGGAAGCAACCACTCAATGTAACCCTTAAAGGCATAGCTAAAGAAATTATTCTTTTCTTGACACTCCTTAAGATTGTCTAGATTGATAGAATCACTGGCTAGTTCAATCTCCAAGAACCTTGCCGTTGTACTAATTCCTGCCTTGGGTGTGTCTTCTCCAGTAATTAAACAAATCCCACGGGGTGGATATGTTTTGTGTAAAGAGGTATCTGCCCTCATCCTGGATTTGCCCACGCGGTCACCGTACCCTCGAAGTATTTGTTGGGCAATTTGTTCCATTCGCTTGCTTTCCTGAGATGAGTAGGTAGGATGGAAGTCGTCAACCACTAACAGGCTATCTTTTGTTACAAAAGCCTTTTTTTCAATTGCATTCATTGTATCCCTAAAACTAGCAGGAAGGTCTTTTCCGCTAGCAAATGGTCCAAAATGGGATTGAAAACATGCCGCCAATGATGATTTTTTGGAACCGCTCGGCCCAGAAAGCCATAAAACAAATGCAGGTTCTATTCCTCCGGTTTTAAGCGGTTCACAAAGAGGGGCCAGCCCGACCAGCGCCAATAATGGCAAAGTGACTTCTAAATCAGCAGTTTTTAATAATTCCAGGCTGGCTAGTGCTGCCGTTTTGGCATCGATTTCTTCATCTTCAGGTAAAGAGTACTTTTCTAGTTGGCTACTCTCTAGTTTAACGGACACATTTTCCTTTCCGATTGCCCCTGTTGAATGGATATAAAACCATTCCCCATATTGCTGTCTCCACCCTAAATGAGTATAAATATTCTCTCTGGTGCAATCTGTCGATATTGATTGTGCTGCGTGCCGGATTCTATCTTTGACGGAATTACCTGGCTCGATATTTGCTCGGATTCCCCAGGATGATTGTATCCAGCTCATGGAAGGGAAGTTTTCCGCTGGTATATATATTTCCGGAAATATTCTTTGTTCAGTTATTGTTACTCCATTGATATGGTACAGCATTTTACAATCAGCACCATCGTCTTCGAGTGTTTCCCTTGTAATGTAAGGTATAAAATTACTAAGTGAATATACTCCGCATCACCTGTTTGAGCCACCTTTTTATAACATAGGTAACCGTTATAAAGTGTATAATTGGTATCCTTTAGATTTTTATTAAGTTGAGTTATAATTGTTTCATAGAGTGATTTACTGGGGGCAGTAGTTTGCAGCTGCTGCTCCCCACTTTTATTTATCTCCGAAAGCTCCTCTGTAGAAAAACCTTCTTTTAACATTTCAATGATGTTGTCATTCACAATTTTCCCTCCACTTATTGAGAAATGGTAATAAATGTTTAACAGTGGCTATCTGCATCTCAATCTCCCTAGATTCCAACTCCTCAAGATATTTCTCAATCAGTGGTATGGTATGATACACATCACCGAGTAGATCAATGTCTTCAAAGGATGTAACTTGTTTTAACACAATTTTAAATAGGCTCCTAATCTCCAGAAGCATAAAAACAATTTGTTTTTTGGTCTCCTTAAACCCGGTTAGGAGCTTTCTGTTGTTTATCCAGGTAGTGTATACGGTTGCTGGCCACTTTCTTTCTATTAACAGCTGTTTTCGCAGCAAAAGAATTGCGTCCTCATTTGAAAAGGAATGTATTTTGCTTACAAGATTTATTACGTCCCCATGACCGCAGCCGGCCCAACACTTCCAGGTATTCGATTGTGGCCAGATAGTAAATGATGGGCTTCGATCATTATGAAATGGACATTTAATATTAAGGGACTTCGCGTTAGATTTTCGATCTGGCTTTATTCCTAAGTATTGATGAAGGGCATCCTCAATGCTTAACATGCATTTAATTTCCTGGATGACTGTATTTTCACTCATTCTTTTCACCTCCTTGAACCAGCCGCGCTTTTATTTTGTCTCCACCGGGTAACTCTGGATTTCCAAACATGTCTCCTATTAGTTATTGAGTAGGATTAGAAATTTTAACGGGAGCTAGACTTTTAGAGCAATTGACCTCTAGAGTCAGATGATTTATTGCATCCAGAATTGTTTGCTTCTGTTCTTCAGTAAGCTTTTTACGAAGTAAACGAAATAAAGTGTTTTCGTGACATCCGAGCTTGGCTGCTACCTCGTAAGCAAAAAATTCGAATGCTTAATTTTTTCTCTTAAATCTTGGTTTTCCTTTACCTTCACCACAATCACCTCCTATGCCTTTACTTTATCACGGAACAGGGGCCTATTTTCGTCATGTTTCGGTCATCTTTCACAGACATGTGTGTCGTGTATTGTGGAGGTGTACAGTAGTCTAAAAAGAAAAAAATATATGTGATGAGGATGCTAACGACAGAGAAGATCAGTGAAATATTTAAGATTCATCCGGAAACAGTCCGAGGGTGGATTAGAGATGGGAAACTGAAAAGCTACTAAGGAAGGAAAAAAATATATAGTTGATGTGATTGATATTAAGGATTTTGTGGGGAAACACAAATTAGAGAGGGGAACTTCCATATCAAAATTGGAAATCCTGTTCGATGAAATACATGGGCAATCAACTAAAATAACAGACCTTGCTTCTATCTTGGGCTTTGAAGGAGGGATTATTAACTGGCATATAGATTATAGACTACCACTTGAAGACGTGACAGCCTGGGAACTTACTCCTGAAAATCTTGAAAAATCATTTATTTTAAGGAACTAGACAAGGAGATGAACGAACACAAATATAACAAAAAAGTGCGGGAACTGGAGTGGAAAAAAGTACAAGCAGAAGATGAATATAAAGGACGAAAAATGGAGATTGAGAAAGAAATTGAAGTATTAAAATTTAAGAGGCAGCAGCTATTAGAAAGCCAAAAAGAGTAAGAAAGTAATTGGAAACATGGTATAACC
>NZ_BAUW01000132.1 GCF_000517385.1 Mesobacillus boroniphilus JCM 21738
TATCTGCAGAAAAGTTATCCACTGTTTTCCGCTAATAATCAAACTGAGTAGTCGCATACTATTGATGTACTTTTTAAAAGGAGGTACATGACAATGGCAAATCATACACCAAAGCCAGACGATCGAAGCGATAATGTGGAAAAGCTGCAGTCCATGATCCATCATACGATTGAGAACATGGAGGATGCTGAAGCTGCAATGGTCAATTCGAGTCCTGAAGATCAGCAAAGAATCAAAGCTAAAAATGAGCGCCGCCGGGAAAGCATTGATGCCTTTAGGGCTGAGATCAAGGATGAAGCGCACAATCAGGAGTAACTCCGAAAAGACCCGTCAACAGGCGGGTCTTTTTCCGTTTGGTTAAAAATGTGATAATATACGGAATGTGAAACAAGAAAATGTGTGTAATTAACTTTAGATAAAGAAGTGATTTGGATGAACCGACACAAAGAACAAATACCTATAGATGAACAGATTTTGGTATGGGAAGAAGAGATAAATTCAAAGGGATATATTCAGGATGAAGCCCGTTTGATCACCGCGGTCAGGATGCTGGCAAAAAGTGAAGAATATAAGAAACTGTCTCAAACCCTGACTCTGGCTGCTCAATCGAGAGCCCAACGAAGCGGTTTTGATTCTCTTGTCCTGGAGTGGCTGAAGAATGCGATTGAACACGATTTCACAAATAAGAAGGCAAAATCCTTGTTGGCCAGGAATCAATGGAAAAATAAAGGGAACTTATTTGACCAGCTGGTCTACCCTCGGATCAGGGAAACGGATAATCGTGCCTTAAAGAAGAAAACAGCAGAGCAGTATATAGATATTTCTCAGCAATTCCTCTCGCACGCTGAGGAAGAACTTGATGATCTAACTGCCCAGCATCTAGAAAAAGGGTCTGAAGCTGAGGCAAAGTTCAACAGGCTGACTCATTTGCTGGAGAAGGCTATAGATGAGACTGCAGCCCTCCTCAAAGCAACAGAGCTATATGAAGAATCAGTTACCGGGGTTTTCCACACAGCTGTCCATTATGAAGAAATGCAGAAAAGACTTCAAAGCCTCGAAGACATCAGGGTGCAATGGGCAGAAGAGTTTGCGGAGGATTTAGATAGCCAAACACAGTCTGAAATCGATCCACTTGCTGAACTTAATAAGATGGTAGGGCTTGAATCGGTGAAGGAGAGAGTGAATGATTTTTACCGGTTCTTGAAGTACCAGCAAAAACGGAAAGAGCTTGGTCTGCAAACAAAGGATGATCAAAGCTTGAATATGGTTCTGACAGGGAATCCGGGAACAGGAAAGACCTCGTTAGCCCGATTGCTGGCCAAAATATATCATCAGCTTGGAGTATTGCCGCGAGAAGAGATTATTGAGGCTGACCGTTCCCAGCTTGTCGGTGCTTATGTCGGGCAGACGGAGGAAAATGTCAGGAAGGTCGTCGAGCAAGCTTTGGGTGGGGTACTGTTTATTGATGAAGCTTATAGTCTTAAGCGTGAAGGCCAGACTGGAAATGACTATGGTCAAACTGCAATCGATACACTAGTGTCCTTAATGACCGGAAATGAGTATGGAGGCAAATTTGCTGTGATCCTTGCTGGATATCCAGAAGAAATGCGCCAATTTCTTGATGCGAATCCAGGATTAAGATCACGATTCCCTCAATCGAATTTAATCCATCTCCCTGATTATTCAGATGCTGAACTCTTGCAAATTGCTGAGCAAGCAGCACAGGATAACGATTATGCCATGACAAAATCAGCAAAGCTTGAGCTTAGGGATCGTATTGAAAAGGAGAAAGTCGACGATACTTTCGGAAATGCCAGGACGGTACGCAACCTTGTGTTAGAAGCAATTTTCAAAAAGGGATCCCGTCCTACTGAAGAAGATGACTTTACGGCCTATACATTATTAGAAAAAGAAGACTTTAAATCACCTTCTGATCCTTCAGCGGAAAAACCCCTATACAGGCTGAATGCTCTTGTCGGATTAGACAATGTGAAATCAGAGGTTACCTCCCTGATCTCCTTCGTAAGGATGCAACAGCTGCGAAAGGAAAAGGGATTGCCTGCTGTGCCGATACAGCTTCACTCCGTCTTTACCGGCAATCCAGGCACTGGAAAAACTACTGTCGCGAAGATTTACGCAGAGCTCCTGAAGGAATACGGAATGCTAAAACGTGGCCATCTAATTGTCAGCAGCCGGGCGGATTTTGTTGCAGGTTATGTTGGACAGACAGCCATCAAAACAAAGAAAAAAATCCGTGAGGCACTCGGAGGAGTGTTATTCATAGATGAGGCATACTCACTGCTGGGTCAAAGCTCGGGTGATTTTGGCAAGGAAGTGATTGATACTCTTGTCGATGAAATGACAAGGCATAATGAAAATCTTATCGTAATCCTGGCTGGCTACCCTGCTGAAATGGAAAAGCTGCTGGAAAGCAATCCCGGCCTTCGTTCAAGATTCAAGAAGTTTTTCCATTTTCCAGACTATAATGTGAGTGATTTGCTGCTCATCATTAAGAACTACGCTGGAAAGTATCAATATAAAATAAATGTGGAAGCTGAAGCTTTTTTAACTGCTGAACTTTCAGAAACAGAAATCAATGGAAACGGTCGATTTGCTACTAACTTAGTGGATGAAGCGATTCAATCCCAGGCATATCGATTGATTGACAGCGAGAATTTTGAAAATTTGGGTGAAGATGTTTTATACTTGGAGAAGCAAGATTTTGAAGCGGCTTTAAAGAAGCTGATAGATTAAACTTACAAGAAAAAATAAAGGGGAATACCAATGATAATATCATCTAGGGAGATCGAGGTTAGATATGCGGAAACAGACCAGATGGGTGTCGTGTATCACGCTAATTATCTGGTGTGGATGGAGCTGGGCAGAACACAATTGATTAAGGAGCTTGGCTTTAATTATGCAGAAATGGAGAAGGACGGAATCATCTCACCTGTTCTTGATATCCAGGCTTCCTATAAAAAACCACTGAGATATGGTGATACAGCTACAATCAAGACATGGGTGGAGGAATATGATGGCATTCGCTCCGTCTATAAATATGAAATCTTCAACGGTGAGGGTGAACTTGCATTGACTGGCAGCTCAAAACATGTCTGTGTTAAAAAGGATAGCTTCCGGCCGATTTCGTTAAAAAGGAGCTATCCAGACTGGCATGAAGCTTATCTGCAGGCAGTGAAGAAGCCAGAAGATGTAAAGGAGCAAGTCTAATTTGGCTTTCGGGATAAAGCGTCATGAGCTTGAGGAATGGAAAGCTAAAATCGATAGTGGGGAGCTAGCCTTCCTGACCCATTACTGGATTGATGACCGCTTTCCAGACTATTCAACGGTTACAAAAGTAGGCTGCAGGGATCTTGAAAAGTTAGCTGAGTGGGGAAGAAAACATGGTTTGCGTCCGGAGTGGATCGACAAAAGGAAGACGAATTATCCCCATTTTGATCTTTTAGGAACAAAGCAAGCAGAAATTTTAGAACAAGAGGGCATAAGTAACCATCTTTTAAAAGGATAGAAATAAGGCAGGCGCTAATGCGTCTGCCTTATTTCTTTTCGAATTTAAAGTCGGGTTCCTGGCCAACCGGGTGAAGTTCCACGGTCATATCATGGCCGTCAAAATACCAAATATCTTTCTCTTCAATATAATAGGTGATCCCATTTTTTTCTGTTTTTACGCCAATGTGATCCGGCTCTTCCTTGGAGACACCTAATGAAAAACCTTTCTGAATTGAACTGAAGCCGCCATACCGGACAAAAAATCGTAAATAGCTTCCGGATGAAAGGTCCATTTCATTTTCATACCATGCTGCTGCATCATCATTAATTGTAATATTCATATTGTTCTCCTTCCATACCAGATAGACCGATTATAACATAAGCAATGCCCGGTCTTCATGGACCGGGCACTCTCACCTTATTCTTTTATAAATTGAGTCATATGATGCATGATCTCATTATATTTATTTTCTGCTCCAGCGAGACCGAATTTACCGGCTTCCTGCAAAGGAACTACCTGGTAATTCCTTTGCCTGCTGCTTGAAACAAAGGTTGGGAGAAATTCAGGATTTTCCAAAACGATTTTATTTCCTTCAGGGGTGATGGTTTTTGTTACTTCTACAGTGGCAAGACCGCCGATATCTTTATAGTCCCACATTTGCCCGGACAGGAAATTGCCCAGAGAATAGACGACCAATGCTTTTCTGCCGTCTCTCGAAGTCAGCCACTCCATAGGCTGCAGAACGTGCGGATGATGCCCAAAGATGATATCAACGCCTTCGTCTACGAGAAATTGTGCAAGATCTTTTTGTTCAGTGGTAGGGAAACGCTGGTATTCATTTCCCCAATGGATACTCATAACCACAACATCTGACTCTGCTCTGGCACGATGAATCTCAGCCTTCATTGCTTCTCTGTCAATCAGATTCACGAGATGGTCCTTGCCAATAGGGACTGGAATCCCGTTCGTTCCATAGGTGTATGATAAATAGGAAACATTCATCCCATTTTTATTCAAAATGCGCAGTTTTTGCTGGTCGGCATTATCCTTGTATGAACCTACATAAGGGAGACCGGCAGCTTCCATGTTTTTTAAAGAAGCGATTACACCTTTTTCAGACTTATCAAGCGAATGGTTATTTGCATTTGAAACAATATCGACGCCAGCATCTATAAACGCCTCTCCAACCTCGACAGGACTATTGAACATAGGATAGCTGGACAGCCCTATTTCCATTCCGCCAAGAAGGGTTTCCTGATTCGCCAGCAATAGGTCAGGTTCAATTAAGTATTCCTTAACATGACTGAGCATTGGTTTGAAATTATAACCAGGATTCACGAAGGCATCTTCGTAAACCGTATCGTGAATGAGGATATCACCGATTGCTCCTAATTTCACTTTTTCCACCAAGCTCTTTCCAGAAACATCATAGCTTCTTTCGAGATGTGATTTTTGAGATTTCATTTTAACACTTGGTGCCTTTGCCTCTGCTTCATGATACATCTGAAATGTTAATACAGATGCCAAAACACCTAAGCCAGCAAACAAGGCCAGTCCAAAAGGTTTCTTCTTCTTTTTTCTCATATTAATCTCCCCAGATTAGAATGAGGCATTTTTATTTTTAAGCCCCTAAGGATAATATATTATAAGAATGGTGGTAAATGTATAAATTTCAGTATGAAATTCACTATTTTGTCATAATTCGATAAACTATTTGAAAAGTATCTTGATAATAGCAATGAGAGGGAGAGTGAATATGTTCAAAATTACAGATAGCGCTTATAAAATATTGCTTAAGGCCATCAAAAATGAAAGTGAAGATGGGGAAAAGCTTTATGTCCGACTGACAATGGGAATCGGCTGAGGGGGACCACAGCTGAGAGTTGCTCTGGAGGAGCAGCCGTTAACAAATGATCAGATTTTTACTTTTGACGAGGTTTCAATCCTGATTCATGAGGGCGATTCAGTTTACTTCGATAATACAAAACTAGATTATCTTAAAGATGTTTTTGGTTCGGGAAAGTTTAAACTCCTTAAAGTGTAACTTTGTTATAAGGAACAAAAAGCGCAAGCGCCTCATTCAGCCCCGACAAGCGCTGGAGGGCCGACCAGTGAAGTCGTTCTTTGGCTTCATTGGGCGGACCGAAGCGACTCGAGGGGCTAGGCGCTGGAGCTGGATTAAGAAAACCTGGATAGTTATTCACATTGAAAATAATTTATAATTTCCTATTAAATGAAAAATGCGGTTCCTGAGGAGCCGCATCTTATAATGTGTTAGGTATCAGCACAGGGACTCGTAAGTTTTAGAGAGAGGAAAATTATTTTACCATTCAATTTTTTCCAGGAAATCCATTAGTTCATTCATATTTTTTATTTTTATTGTAGTAGGCTCGTTTTTGTCATTGTCATGAATATCAGTCAGTAATTCTACAATAAAATCATCTGGCGACGTTACATCAGCTGTTGTGGTTGTGTACACATAATTTTCATCCAGCTTTATAACTTTTTCCATCTCAATCCGCCTTCTTTCACGTGTTCTTACCTACATTTTACCAGTGAAAGAAGAGATGAACTGTGTTCAATATGACAATTTTTTTGACCAATCGAAAAGCTGTTATTTAAATAGCAGGGAGGGAAATTCGAATTTGGTTTTAAAGGGTTGAGTGGTAACAGTCATTTCTCCGCCATGATTTTCTATTATTTGCTTGCTGATTACCAGTCCCATACCGGTTCCGTCAGTTTTTGTTGTATAGAAAGGAGTGAAGATTTTTTTCAGGGAGTATTCATCAATTCCGTTACCATTATCTAATACACTAATGTGAACGAATCCATCATTTTCATTTACTACCAATTTTATAGTACCTTTATCCCTCCGATTTCCTTCAACAGCCTCTATGGCATTTTTCAATAAATTGATTAACACCTGTTTGATCGCATTTTCATCTGCCAGTACATACAATTCTTCTTCAGGAAGTTCAATATCTATTTCGATATCTTTTAGTATGGACTCGCTTGAAAAAAGCTTGAACATACTTGCAGTTAACTTGTTAACAGATATTTTCTTTTTCTCTGAGGAAGCAGGTTTCAATACGGAAAGAAATTCAGTCAGTAAGCTGTTGGCTCGATTAAGTTCATCAAGAGCTACATCTGCGAACTCCTGCTTGCCGGCAGCCTGAAGTTCCGGCTGAAGCAACTGGATAAAACCCTTGATTGTTGTCAGCGGATTCCTTATTTCATGGGCTAACCCAGCCGCCAACTGGCTCGCAGAAGCAGATTGAAAATCACTTGTGGCTGCTTGAATCGCCTGTTGCAGATACTTTAATGTTTGTTGTTTTTCATAGATTTCATGTTCGAGCTTTAGATTTTTGCCTTCGAGAATTTTTTTATCTTGATATAAATCAACCATTGTCAACTCATCCTTCGTGATTGCCAGGTTATGATATAGGAAAGATCTTTCGATTGATACGAAAGGCAGATATAAATCAGGATTTTCTGGTTCCGAAAAAATTAAGCTCCTTGCATTTGACCGGTTCTTCCCCATTCCAACACTGAATTGTGGGCGTGGAAAGTATTTCATAGCTTCCATTTGTATCCCTTCTTTTTTAAATATACTTTGAACTGTATTTGTTTGAAGCAAACTAGATTCGGGTAATTTCATCAGGAATTCCCAATCTTTAACCTGGGCAACCTAAATTCGATTTCTTTCGAATGTATATGACATATTCATTTAAATTATACCAGCAAAAGTATGGATTTTTTATAAAGAACAAAAAATATTTTAAAAAGAACTTTTTTTGCAAAAGGAGCTATGAGATGGATAGGGCAATTTATTTATTTATTTATTTAAAGATTTCTTAATTGAAAGGGAAGAAAATGTAATAACCAATATTTTGGATTCGATTGATAAAAATCAGCCAGAAGCGTACATCAAATTGACACACCATACAAAAGGCAATATATATAAAGAACAATTAAAACAACTAATTCATTTGCTTGAAAATTTTTAATTGGGGAATCAGATGACGAGAGTATTAAAAATTAGGGGAAAAGAGTATTGGTTATTCCTGAAAGTCAAGCGACTGGAACGGCAAATCAACAGTGCAATATAACAGAACCTTTATCCAAATTAGCCGTCAAACCTAATCTAAGGTTTGAGACTAATTTTTG
>NZ_BAUW01000131.1 GCF_000517385.1 Mesobacillus boroniphilus JCM 21738
GATAGCTAATTTAATTGACTACTATGTTGAACAAAAATAAAAATGACAAAAAAGATTTAAAAACCTGGCTTTAACTCGTTGCTTGATAAATGTAAAAGGAGGAATTGACAAGTTAGCTTTTAAAAGAAATTATCAAGTTATCTCCAAGTAATACTATGTTCTCCACTAAATTATTCTTATCAGCTGGATATTCATATTCTAGAACTTCAATCTGGTTATGGTATTTCATTAATTCAAGAGTGCTTAAATCAGCTCTAGTCATATCTCCCAATCCCCACCCGTTAAACCAATTATTTGCTTCGGCACCATATTGACCTTCAAGCAGCTCGTCTCTATATTCAGGACTGCCAAGAATGACAATTTCATTGATATAGATAGGGTCTATCTCTTTTAAAGAAGCAATAGTTCCTTGTGCTAAACAGTCTGAAATAGAGATATCAGAGGGTTCTTTAATGAATCCTGAATTTATCTTGTGCTTCACATCGAACTGGTAGACAACATCTTCATCGAGTGTTAGCAATTCTTTAGGAATATCGCAGCATACATATATCGGAAAGTCGTTTGTCTCATTCCAAAGAGCTCCAATACTTTCAGTTTCATATCTTTTCTGCCCAACTTTGCGAATAATTGACTCTTTATTGGAGTGATAAGCATACCAATAATGCCACTTGTTGCTGAGATACACAAGGTGTTCATTAGAGGGACTCTCTTGAAAATTGTGGTGAGCAGAATTCTTTCTTGGTACTATTCCATTTCGTAGGATATCGTTAAGATATTTTGAGGTCGTACCGTGGTATAACGGGATAGTATCCCAAGGATTTTCTATTCCTTTAAAGGATAGAGATAAGTCTGTAGTATATGTTATTATCTTTGATTTCATAGATTCAATCTTGTTCATCTATATCAATCCTTTACTAAATATATGCACTTTCAATCAGTTTTACGGTAGGAATAAAAAAGAACTCCCTTAGTTTAAATAGCGACACCAAATGTCATTTGGTATACTTCAACCCAAGAATGGTCATAGAATCCATTTGATTGTTGCACTTCACCAATACATAACTCGGTATTGATTTGTTGTTCTTTCATCAAGATATAATGAAGCTCTAGTGTAGGTGGCAGTAGCTAGCAATCGGCTATTCTGTATGATTTGATTTGTGTGAAACATTCATAACCCGCCTTTATTTTCTTTTAAGTATATCAAGAGAATTATAGAATAAAATAGAAAGATGAAAATCAGGTGATTAAACTAAAGAATTTGCTAAGGTAATAATGTAATATTTTGTTGGGAAATTTTATTCACATTTATTACCAAGTGAGAGAGTGTTATAATGGAAATATTAACAAAGTTAAAAAGGAGAAAATATGCGACAATTAATATGGATTTTTATAATACTTATCTTAACTTCTTGTAGCGACCCATCCCCTATTAAATCTGATATAGAAGTAAGGTACAACGAATTATTTGGTACAAAATTCGGAGTAGTTGACCAGGTATATATTAACTCTGAAGGGAAACAGTTAGCCTTTTTAGGCTCTAAGGAATTCTTGAGTTATTTAGAAGATGTTGAAGAAGTAGGACTTGATAAATATAATAAAGACATGACTATTACATTAAAAACATCCGAGGAAATGAAGGAATATAGTAAGGAACAAACCTCTGCTGAACTTTATTATGACATTGATAAGAACATCTTGTGTAGCGACAAATCCTGCTATAAAGTTTCAAGTCAATTTGAAGAACAAATCAATTCCTATAGTGAGAGATAAGGAAAGCGAAATTATCGCTTTCTTTTTTGTTTGAGAAGAAAGGGGTGTTTTATCATTTCAGACGTTCGAGCTTTTAAAAATTTCCCAACTCCATAATTATACAAATTATTCCACGATTCAAGTAAGATAGGATTGTCCTGGAAAATAGGATAAAAAATGGTAAGGGAGTTTAGTGGGATATGTTGAAAAAAGGAAGATTTGCAATCTTTATTGTTGCGTTCACTTTATTGTTATCTTCGGTGAATGTAATAGCAGGAGTTTCAGGTGCTGTAAATGCCAAGGAGAAAGAAAAAGTTAATCCAAGAGATTACTCTGGAAAACAAATTGAAACAATGTTCGAAGAAGTAGAGCCTTTTATTACGCTTACAGAAAATGAAACTGTGGGAGTAATTGACAGTAAAGCTGCTAAAAAGGCAGGTGTGTCCAAAGAATCTATCAACTTAGCAAACTATTATTTGGATAAACAAAATGCAATGCTGAAAAGTACGGAGAACAATGAATCTATTGATGCCTTTATGAGTGAATTTAATCATTATTTTATGTATATTACGGAAGGAACAGAGGTTTCTAGAGAACCAGGAAATGAAACTTTAGAAGTCCAGTCTCTTAGAGATAGAAACACAGAAGAAATTGCATTCGAAAACGCATCTTTGGAGTACATTAATAGCAAAATCGACCTGGTGATGGATTATGTAAGTTTTGATAAAAACCATATTGCAACGCTAGATAAGACTGCTGCTGAGAAAGCAGGAGTATCAGCTCATACTATTGACATTGCTGAAAAAGCTTTTCAGGAGCAAAATGAAAATATTAGAAGTACGGAAGTTCCAACGGAAGATAAATCAGTTGAAGGAATTATCTCTGCATTAGCTTCAGGTGGATGTGGAGGAAGTACTGACAACCCTCATAAGTGCCCGCCAAGAGATAACGTTCTTTATCGAGTATCTTTAGGATATGGACAAGATTATTTGCTTGATAGAGGTTATCACGAAACTTCCTGGTATGCTGGGGGGTCAGCTCCTTGGAGAACTGGAAGAGATTATACTAAAAAAGTCAGTGCATACAATTGTGTATATGGAGCCTTCAGATATCAAGGTTTATTATCAGACGGTGGGAGAAATGACGGCTATGTGTCAGTAATCATTCAAGTTCCTGAGCCAAATCCAGAACTGCATACTTATGATGACCCAAGTTGGACCTGGGCATATTATGTCCGTTGGTGGCATTATGAATATTGCTAATTAATGATTTTCTAAAAAAATAAGGGAGCTGCGGCTCCCTTTTTATTATTGATTGTTGAATAACACCCAATGAGTGATTTAATTTTGGTAAGTCTAAGCTTTCATAGCAATCTATTAAAACTCACATTTTTAGCGGGTCATAATGTCCACAAGAAATCCAAATTGGCTTCTGATTAAAAAGAAATTATAATATTAATTAAGTGATAGATTTATACTATCCGTCAGTTAAATAAAAACAAGTATTTTTGGGAATAATCGAGAATGCTCCAACGATTCTGAAATAGATACAAAGATTACTTGTAATTACTAAAATATTGCTAAGTCCTGTTTCACGTAAGGAGCAAGAAAATAAAATAAACCTCTCGTTCTTCGGAAAACCTTGCCTTTATGCGTGCGTGCATCACTGATACGGGTGTAATAGAATTTTACAGTTCTTGAAACATTGCTTTAGTAGTTTCCGATAATGCGGATTCATTCAAATTTAAAAAATGGTGATTATTAGGTGGTGAGAATATTGGGTGGAAGAGAAGGTAGCAGAGGTTATCTATACCAAGCTGTAGTCTCGGTTCTGCAGTCCCTCCAGGATAAGGACTGGAAATCTGTGCAAGTAGAACCAGATTCGGCAAATGATAAAGTAGATATATTATGGGAATTTAACAGTGGTAATGAGAAAGTTGCACAAGTAAAGTCTTCTATAAATAATTTTAGTAAAGCTGATATTATTAAATGGTTAGAGGAAATATGTAATGATGCATCTCAGGCTAACGAGATTAGCCTAATATTAATTGGTAGTCTTAGTGACGGGACCAAACGCTTTGTTAATAAATTGAATGAAATTGAAACATTGCAAACTGATGAATTAAAAGAACTTGAAGGAATAAAGGACTTTGTAGAGAGGATTTCAATTCACCAAGAGAACTTTGACCTTAGTTCCTTGGAGTCTAAAATAAACAATTCCTTAGATATATTTTTAACTGAGCAAGGTCACACAGTTAATTATTATACGAGAGCAATGATGGTGGATGCTTTAGTCAATACCTTTAATAAGTTTTCCATACAAGGACAAAAGGTATCAAGGGAAGAATTTGAACAGAATTTGTTGGATTGGGTTTATTTTAACTTTCCACAAGTTCAAAGCAGTGAACTAATAAAGAAAAGTCTGGTAGTGCAATTTTATCTATCAAAATATATTGATTTTTCTACCAAGTTTGTGAATTAAACCCTAATTTTAAATCCATTTTAGAATATAAAAAGCAACAGCTAATTGAGTTAGTAAGACAAATAAGAGATATAAAGCTGCCTAAAAAGGCTGATGTGATAATTGATGAACAAACCGAAGCATTAAGAAGGATGTTGATGGTTTCGAGTTTTGGCGGCTCGTATGTCTCCAACGAGATACCTTATGGAAAGAAAGTGGAGATAAGTGAACAAATTAATAATATCCTTGGTATAACAGTGGATGAAAGCTTTTTCTATGTGGGAGAACTGAAACGACAAGAAGTTGGTTATCATTCACTCCTTGGCGGACCACCCATAATACAGGAACAAGGTACTAAACAAGAAAAGACAAAAGGGCAGCTATTTAATAAGCTATTTAAAAAGTTAGACGAATATGAAGAAATGATAGTGTATTCTAAATATCTTAATAAGTTTCAGGTCATTCCACTCGCCTTAAAAAATGAAGGCTTATCATATGATGAAGATATTAGAGTGAAGATTTTTATTCCGAAAAACGTTTTTATTCTTACAAAGAATAATATCCGTATTCCTGACTTTTCGTTGATTAGGGATTTTACAGGCTATGGAAGCTACTTTAATACTTACTTAAGACACCATCAAGACAGTAAGGTGAGGGAAAATATAAACTATCTATATAAGCCTTATAAAAGTGTCGTTGCTAAGAACAATGAGAAAGAAATTAAAGAAGCAAATGAGAATTTCAAATGGTATGTGGGGTCATTCTTTAACTTTGATTATTTTGAAGATGATGCAGAGTCGAATGTATTGGTTTATCATTTTGATAAGTTAAATGCTAATGAAGCTATTTCCTTCCCTTCTTTCATTCTAGTTCAAGCTTCTAGTTATTTCCTTATAAGGTATGAAATCACTTCAAAAAAGTTGGGTAGAATAAACAAGGGTGAACTGTTGTATAAGATTGAGTCAAGAGAAGAGAGAACAAAATGATATTGGATATAACTACCTAAAAAATCCTTCTAAAAACAGAAGGATTTTCTTTTTTCATTTGGCTTCACATTCGACCAAAAGAAGTTGTATCAATGAGTTATTGTTTGTTTTTTTGGGGTTCTGTAGTAGAAAAATCAAATGTCCAACCAGTTCTTTTCATATTATTCCTAAATCCTTCTGGGTCGCGTAAATACTGAATTTTATAAATAATTAATTCAAACGTTTCTTTAACAAATTGGTAAATTGTATCTGTTAATGAAAACATAACAGTCACCACCTTAAAGAAATTATAACACATTCTAAAAAAATTAAAAACTCAACATAGCTCTAAAATTGTCAGTTTTTTCAGTTAAGTTAGTTGGGTGACTGTAGTTCTTTTCAAAAGCCACTATAATTATATAGGAGTCTGCAAATTCTTTTTCAGGATGATGAAAACATACGTATTCCCGTGTTTCACTTCCATTGCTAAATACATATGGCTTTTGTGACAAATAACTGTGAATGACTCCCTCAATTTTGCCATTGTCCTTTATATTATGGAGCCAAGCTTTATATTTAGGGTCTGTTAGTTGGGTGTTGCTCAATGAACTAGCTACCCTCAAAAGAAAGAAGAGCCCTAATTCTTTTTTATTCTTTGGTGTATAAGTTTTTGTTGCAATAGATTGAATATTATTGCTTATAAAGGAATCCAATGAAGACTGGCTGTATTTTTCTTGTAAGTCTAAAAATAATTCCCTATCAAAGTGAAAGACTGTAGTTCTTGTTGATAGCGATTGACTTGAGTTGATAATCTGGTCTTCAAATTTGATACTGACTTCTATTAAGTTTCCTATAGTTCGAACATCATACTTATATAGCTGAATACCAATCACTTTGGTAGAGCTAACCTTGGAGATGAAGTCTTTCGATTTAATAATAAATTGATGCTCCATCTTCTGAAGTTTTTCATTAAATGGCACTTTTTCTGCTGTTGCTCTTAGTGAATCATTTTCTTTCTTTAAAATTTTGTTTTTCTTTATTACTCTTAAAACTGCTTGTATTAATAGATACACTAAAGATAGTAGCGAGCTGAGAGAAAACACCAATGCATAACCTTTAAAGGAAACTGAATGAAGTTCTTTTTCTTGAAAAAAATATATTATAGTATTCTTACCCAACAGATAATCAGCATAACCTACATCTGTAGCGAGAGCTGAGAACGCATTTGCTACTATATAGTTCATAAATAGAAATATATTCAAACCAATAATCCACTTAATAACTTTTTTCATTAGACTATAACCTCTTGGCATAATGTGATTTATTTCATAGTAATAAAACAGTATCATATCACTGTATGGGTATAAAGATTACAAAATTTTTTCGGTTTGTAATTTTTGTGCGAAGTTATATAAAGACAGTGTAAATATAGTTCTCTTAAATAGAATCTATTAATTATTAATATCAAGTGTACTATTAATATTGCTCTTTTCAATAAAGCTTTGTAAAGGAAGTTTTAGTAAACCATTCAAGACATAACTTTCAAACAGTTGGCGGAAAGTGGAATTTCATTTCTCTTGAAGTTTATCACTTATCTGGAAACTGAAAATGAGCCTTCGATAAATTTATAAATTTTTGTGCAGGAGGATTATAATGTACATTGAAAGCTTAGGAACGCGCCTTAGAATAGAAAGGTTCAAACGGAATATGACACAGGGGCAAGTTTGCCAAGAGTTAAAAATGAAAGTTTCTACGTTAAGCCAGATAGAGAATGATAAAGGTGTGCATTTTGATTCCACCATCAGGAAACTGTTAAAGTTTTATGGAATAAACGCTTAGGTAATATTACAAAATTATAGAAGCCCTCCAAAGAATGGGCTTCTGAAAAATGCTTAACACTTTTGATGAAAAGATTGCAAGAGATATCAATGTTCTTTAATAACAATTCTTGATATTTCCTTTTTGATTACTTCTTCATTTTCGTAGAAAGCGTTTTTTGCAAAATAAGTATTTTACCATCTTTTTTTTCTATGGTTGTAACAAAGTGAGCAGCACTATTTGTAGAGTTATCGTTTGATATAATAATAATTTCAATGGAGTTATGTCCATCTAAAAGGTATTCAGCTATGTTCATTTTATAGCGATGAATGCTTTTTCCTTCTTCTAAGTTAACTCTAGCCTGGATATTTGAGTTAGAATCCTCAAATAAAAGACTAATGTCCTTCGTTTTTTTGCTTGATGTATGTACTGTTTCTATTAGGTGATATTGAAAGTCTTCAGCTTTTATTTTAAGGATAAATGGGTCTTCATTTGTTTCATTAGAGATTTTAATGTATCCACTCGGATTATTATAATTTTCGAGATAAATCTGCAAAGGTATATTGGATTCAGGTTCAATAGTTACTTCTGCCACTTTATCATCTTCATAGCAGCTATGGTTAAAGATATGCTTATTATGGAAAGTAAACTCAAGAGGTAAAAGGCAAATAAAAAGTGAGATTTTTTGTTTTGGATATTATTATTTTTTATATTAGCAAAGATTTTGCTCTTTCTTAGAATAAAATAAATCAATAGTAAGCTGAAAGAAAGGGTAATACCTAATAGGATTTTTTTAATGTCTAGTTCATTTGTGAAGCCTATGGAAATTGAAGTGACAGACATAG
>NZ_BAUW01000130.1 GCF_000517385.1 Mesobacillus boroniphilus JCM 21738
AAACTTTAATGCAACGCTAGTGAGGAAATTATAAAATATTTTCAATGTGGATAACTATCCAGGTTTTCTTAATCCAGCTCCAGCGCCTAGCCCCTCGATCGTTTGTCTAGTGTCGCCTCCTAGAAACTCCGAAACTTCAACACCGCCGGCAGAAGCAAAAAGCGCTTCTTTGTCGAAGTCTCCAGTTTCTTTGTTTCTGGACAGTCGGCTATACTTTTCGATTTCGGTCCGCCCAATGATGTCAAAGAACGACTTCACTGGTCGGCCCTCCAGCGCTTGTCGGGGCTGAATGAGGCGCTTGTGCTTTTTGTTTTGTTCCTTAAATTTCCGAAATCTGACAACAAAATGATTTACATACCGTTCCAAAAACATTATCATATTTAGTGTACCGAAATAATCGAGGAGCGAAATATAATGGCTCTATACCAGGAATGGGCGGCACAAATTAAAACCTATAATCGAAACATACGACTAACCTTCATAGCGAATATATTGACGCAGGTTGGCCTTGGGATCTTCATGGTCATCTATAACTTTTACATCAGGGAATTAGGCTATAATGAGCTTGTTAATGGAAAGGTCATTGCCATGACTTCGCTGGCAACTGCTCTCATTCTTATTCCGGCAGGGATCCTGAGTGATAAAGCAGGCAGGAAGAAGCTGATGCTGTATGGAGCGGTCGGAACAGGGTTGATTTTATTCACCCGGAGCATCGTTGAGAGTCAGTCACTATTAATTCTTTTTGCATTTGGAACAGGCCTCGCCTCAGCATTTATCCAGGTGTCCATTATTCCGTGGCTAGCGGAGAATTCGAAACCTGAACAGCGTGTGCATTTGTTCAGTATTCATTTTGCGGTGATGACGGGTGCCAATGTAATAGGAAGTCTTTTGGGCGGAATCCTCACAGATTTATTCGGCATGATGATCCCGGGGCTAGAAAGTATCAGATATACATTGATTATTGGATCGTTCTTGTTTTTGGCAGCTCTGTTTCCGATTATGAAGTTGAATGAAGACCGGCCACTTCGCATATCGGCTAGCGATATGAAAGGAAAAACAAAAGGAATCCCCCACAAAGCCAGCTTCAAAATCATCCTGATGTTTGCAGTTGCGCAATTGATGATCGGCTTCGGCGCAGGTTTGGTCATCCCATATTTGAACCTCTATTTCGCGGATCGGTTCATGGCTTCCAATTCATTGATTGGCTTGGTCATTTCACTAGGGCAGGGAGCCACAGCTGTTGCGATGATCATCGGTCCAATGGTCGTTCGCAGGCTTGGGGAAGTGAAGGCAGTGGTCGTGTTGCAGCTTCTGTCGCTGCCGTTTCTGCTGCTGACAGCGTACACACAGGATTTTTGGCTGGCCGCTTTAGGGTTTTTATTTCGCCAGGCGCTTATGAACGCGGGCAATCCAATCCAGATGTCGTTAATGATGTCGAAGGTTGATGATTCCATGAAGGGTTTGGCTAACTCTGTGAATCAAATGGTGTTTAATCTTGGCTGGGCCGTTATGGGTCCAGTGTCAACTGGAATCGTCTTGAAATATGGTTCCTATTGGGGATATGCAACTGTGTTTACCATTACTGCAGGTCTTTACTTAGTAGGATCCACGTATTTCTTCGTGGTTTTCAAAAGTATGGATAAGCCAAAATCCGGCAAGGTGATTACAAAACCAGCTTGATTACTGTATTTCTTTGGAAATATTTCTCGGGAAATGAAAGACGATGCCGAAATATCATGCGGCATTGTCTTTTTTTACGTTATTCACAATGTTAATTCCATATTCATCGTATTATTTGTCGAAGGGTTCTAACAGGTTTTTTTCTGACTACAAGGAATATGTATTATTAGGGAGATGATTGCATGCGGGAACGAATCGCCAGGTTTACGAATGAAATCGGGAATATGAAGCATGTTCAACAACTGGTAAACAAGCTGGACTTAATCTTAAAAATTGAAGCAGAGAGTGGTACCTTCTACTTGTCTTTCAAGAGTGGAAAGGTGGCAAGCCATGAAATCTGCATACATGCTGAATACACTGCAACGATTTCTGGAAAGGATATGCTTTTGGTTCAATTATTCGATGGAGATCTAAAACTGCGACAAGGAGTAAAAATGAATTATATCAGAACTGATTGTCCTTTTCGTGCCAATTGGTGCTGGAATCGTTATTTTATCTTGCAAGACCAATTCCTGTGTAATTTTTTATCTGAATAGTCTAAATATATTGACCGGGATTTCGCAATATGCTATTATCACTTTAACGCATTAAAAACGAAATTGAATATTCTTATCCAGAGAGGCAGAGGGACTGGCCCTATGAAGCCCGGCAACCGGTTGTGAAACACGGTGCTAATTCCAGCAGAGTGATTGCTCTGTAAAGATAAGGAGAGATGATAAATCACCCTCTTCTTAGGAAGAGGTTTTTGGGGTTCAGTTTTTCCGGAATTTATTTGATGGGAGAGATGGAGATGGCTAATGAGCAAAAGAGTTACAGAATAGAAACACTGGGAGTACATGGTGGTCAGTCACCAGACCCGGTAACAGGAGCGCGGGCAGTTCCGATTTATTCCAGCAATGCGTTCCAGTTTGAAAACACAGAACATGCGGCCGCCTTATTTGCGCTTAAGGAATCGGGCTACATTTATTCACGGATACATAATCCGACTGTTACTGCCCTGGAAGAAAAAGTAGCCTTGCTTGAGGGTGGTATTGGAGCTCTCGCGTTATCAAGCGGGATGTCTGCCATCACGATGGCGATTTTGAACATTGCGCATGCGGGTGATGAAATTGTTGCTGCATCAAATCTGTACGGAGGCACTTACAATCTATTTGCAGTAACCCTGCCGAAGTATGGAATAAAAGTCCATCTAGTTGATCCAGCTGATCCTGAAAATTTTAGAAAGGCGATTACTCCGAAGACAAAAGCGATCTACGCAGAAACAATCGGTAATCCAAGTCTCAGAGTATTGGACATAGAAGCTGTTGCGGAAGTTGCCCATGAAGCTGGTCTCCCGCTGATCATCGATAATACATTTGCCACTCCATATCTTTGCCGGCCAATTGAATATGCGCCGATATCGTTGTCCACTCAGCTACCAAGTGGCTGCTGGGTAATGGTACAGTCATGGGCGGGATTATTGTGGATGGAGGCAAGTTCGATTGGAAGTCGCCTAAGTTCCCGGGTTTTAATGAGCCGGACGCCAGTTACCATAATCTTGTCTATAGTGAGGCAATCGGTGCAGCGGCATTTATCGTAAAGGCAAGAGTCCAGCTGTTGCGTGACCTTGGACCGGCGATCAGTCCTCAGAGTGCCTTCCAATTCAATCTTGGAATAGAGACATTACATGTCCGCATGAAGGAGCATGTAGCCAATACACGTAAAATCGTAGATTACCTTGAATCGCATCCTGCTGTTACCTGGGTCAGCTATCCTGGCTATGAATCACATCCTGATAAAGATCTCGCGGATCGATATCTTCCAAAAGGAGCAGGGGCAGTGGTCATTTTTGGAATTGAAGGCGGCAGGGAAGCGGGAGCAAAGCTGATTAACTCATTAGAATTATGGTCACACGTCGCGAATGTCGGAGATGCAAAGAGCCTGATTATCCATCCAGCAAGTACAACACATCAGCAGCTGGATTCAGATGGTCTTAAAGCTGCAGGAGTTCCTGAAGATTTAATTCGCCTTTCAGTGGGAATTGAAAACGTTGAGGACATCATTGAAGATCTGGAGCAGGCAATCGAAAAGGCGACTGGAGTGCCAGGAATACCTGCTGGAGCTTAATATCCATAAACTCCCAAATGATATTTGAAAATAATTTTATTGACACTCTTTTTTACTCCGTGCTACAATCACACTCGTAACTTAAAACCGATTAGATAATTTAATAGCGTGCTCTTATCAAGAGAGGTGGAGGGAAGTGCCCTATGAAACCCGGCAACCGTCAGTAAGCATTGCTTGCTGAAATGGTGCCAATTCACACAAAGCGGATCGCTTTGGCAGATGAGAGAAAGGAATCCACTATTACTATGCCTTTCTGCTCACTTGCAGGAAGGCTTTTATTTTGCCCTTTTTAAAAAAATACTTAAAAAGTTATAGTCAAAAAGCTTGTTCGAAAAGAAACTTTGACAAGAGCACAATCATCTCCATTTAAGAAAGAGTCTATTACCCATTTTTGCTGGAGTTTGAATTTTTTTGGTTAGGGAATGGGAAACTAGATTGATAACCTTCTTAATTTTGAGGGGACTTTAACGGATTTAATAATTGTAGATGTAAAGAGGGGGAGTCAATTGATTACGATAAAAAATGCCAGAAAGATTTACCTTTCCAATAAGGGAGAGGTTAAAGCGGTAGATGATGTCAACCTTGAAGTCAAGGAAGGCGAAATTTATGGAGTCATCGGCTACAGTGGTGCCGGCAAAAGCACTTTGATCCGGATGCTGAATGGTCTGGAAATCCCAACTTCAGGGTCCATTGTGGTGGCAGGCAGGGAAGTCTCAAGGATTAAGGGAGCGGAACTGCGAAAGGCCCGCCAGGAAATCAGCATGATCTTTCAGCACTTTAACCTTCTCTGGTCAAGAACAGTAGCAGAGAATATCGCGTTTCCACTCGAAATTGCCGGATTTGCTAAAGCAGAGAGAGATAACCGGGTAAAGGAATTAATCGAACTTGTAGGCCTTGAGGCAGAGGAGATGCTTATCCCTCCCAGTTGAGTGGGGGACAAAAGCAGAGAGTCGGAATCGCCAGGCACTTGCCAATAACCCTAAAGTACTTCTGGGGGATGAAGCAACGTCTGCGCTTGATCCGCAGACCACTGACCAGATTCTTGATCTGCTTGTTGATATCAATAAGAGGCTTGGTCTTACGATTGTCCTGATCACGCACGAAATGCATGTTATCAGGAAAATCTGCCACCAAGTCGCCGTCATGGAAGGCGGGAAAATTGTTGAAACTGGACCAGTATTGGAAGTGTTCAAGAACCCGCAGCAGCCTATCACGAAAAGATTCGTCCATCAGGTGACAGAACCTGAGGAAACAAAGGAAACAGTTGATCACTTGCTTGAGCGATATCCGCATGGTCGCGTTGTCCAGCTGACATTCGTAGGCGAAGGTACCGAACAGCCGCTGATCACCAACTTGATCCGAAAGTTTTCGATAACGGTCAATATTGTACAGGGCAAAATTTCGCAGACACAAGATGGTTCATATGGAACTTTGTTCATCCATCTTGATGGTGAAGAGGGCGATGTGGCCCGGGCAATAGAGTATATTGGCCAGCATGAGGTCGGCGTGGAGGTGATTTCGAATGGCTGAGAAATTGTTTCCGCATGTCAACTGGGACCGGATGTGGGAAGCGACAGTTGAGACACTATACATGAGTGCCATCTCTGTTGTGGCTACCTTCATTCTTGGAGCCATCCTTGGACTGCTGCTCTTTTTGACCTCGAAGGGAAATATATGGGAAAACCAGCCGGTCAATTTAGTATTGAGTGCAATCGTTAATATTTTCAGGTCCATCCCATTCATAATCTTAATCGTCCTTCTGATTCCTTTTACAAAGTTCATCGTTGGCTCGATGATCGGGGAAAATGCGGCATTGCCAGCACTGATCATTGGATCGGCACCATTTTACGCAAGGATGGTTGAGATTGGCTTGCGTGAGATTGATAAAGGAGTCATTGAAGCAGCAAAATCTATGGGTGCCAAGACGACAACGATCATCTGGAAGGTGCTATTGCCTGAATCGATGCCAGCATTGGTTTCCGGAATCACGGTAACAGCAATCGCGCTAGTCAGTTACACGGCAATGGCTGGAGTAATCGGAGCAGGCGGTCTGGGAAACCTGGCTTATATGGAAGGTTTCCAGAGAAGCCGGAACGATGTCACCCTTATGGCGACCATCATTATTTTGATTATCGTGTTTATAATTCAGTTTGTTGGTGATTTCTTCACTAGAAAATTAGATAAAAGATAAAGGAGAGATTTGAATTGAAAAAATGGTTATTAGCTCTATTAACATTAGTTTTAACTGCAGGACTTGCTGCTTGCGGAACTTCTGAGGATAACACATCGGGAGAAGGCGGCAAGGAAGAAAGGGAAAAAATCGTCGTAGGTGCTTCTAACGTACCACACGCAGAAATTTTGGAAGAAGCAAAATCGCTGCTTGAAGAAAAAGGCTATGAAATGGAAATCAAGACTTTCAACGATTATGTTGTTCCAAACCAGGCACTTGATTCAGGAGAGCTTGATGCAAACTACTTCCAGCACATCCCTTACCTTGAATCGCAAATGGCTGAACACGGCTATAAGTTTGAAAATGCTGGCGGTATCCACATCGAACCCATCGGTGTCTATTCTCAAGAGCACACTACTTTGGACGATCTGCCAAAAGGTGCGCACATTATTATGAGCAGCTCGGTAGCAGACCATGGCCGTATCTTGACAATGCTTGAAAAAGAAGGTTTGATTACTCTTAAAGAAGGCGTAGAAAAAGTAAAGGCTACAATTGAAGATATCGCTGAAAACCCTAAAGAATTGAAGTTTGATACAGAATACGAAGCAGCGTTGCTTCCACAGATTTTCAACAATGGCGAAGGTGATGCCGTATTGATCAACTCTAACTATGCTATTGATGCTGGATTGAACCCATTGAAGGACTCAATCGCGATTGAGGAAAGCGATTCTCCATACGTGAACGTAATTGCTGTTCGCGAGGGGGATGCTGATAAACCGGCAATCAAGGCGCTGGTCGAAGTACTTCACTCAAAAGAAATCCAGGATTTCATTCTTGAAAAATATGAAGGTGCTGTAGTACCAGTAAAAGAATAATGGGATAAAAGCAGGCGTGCAGCCTGCTTTTTCTTTTTGCCGCATAACCGGCTGTGAAATTTAACATACTAACCGAGAAAAAAGCAGAATGGAGTGAAAGCAATGGAGCATCATTATGAACCTCGGAATTCAACAGAAGCAGCACTGCATGAATATAAGCAAGGCCTGGGTGTCTTTACGCAAAGAATGCCAGAGCTTGCCAGACATTATAATGCATTTACTGAAGTGTGTTTTCAGGAAGGAACTTTGACGCAAAAAGAAAAGCAGCTGATTGCCTTAGGGATTTCATTGTATTCACAGGATGAATATTGCATTATATATCATTTAAAAGGCTGCCTTGACAAGGGGGCAACGGAGGAGCAAATTTTGGAAGCGGTTGGAGTTACAGCTGCCTTTGGCGGCGGTGCGGCAATGAGCCAGGCAGTGACACTCGTCCAGGAAGCAATGGCGGAACTGAATACTTTGAAGCAGTAAAAGCTGTGTCATGCTGCAGAACTGGCTGTTAAATAACAAGAGAGGCTCCATTTGGGAGGATATTGCCAGTATTCTAAGAATGGCAGAGGTGAAGTCGCGTTAAGCCCCCTTACTCCATCACATCCAAAATTTAACGGTTTTAACCGCTTTGATAGTGGTAAATAAAAGGTGTTAAGATTGCACTATCAAAAAATCGCTTATTAAAGCGAAAAACCGAAGGGATGATTCACTATTAGTCAGCTAAAACTGAACTACACAAGTGAAATGGAAAAAGCGATGCATGGAGCTCACGGAATTAGTTACGAGGTATACAGCATGAACCATGACGCAAGAATGGAAGTCGAAAGAAAACGCGAAAAAGACTATATCAAAAGCCAACGGATGGTCGCAGACCTGGACAGAAAAGTTCACTCGTAAGCGACAGTATATATAATAAAAGAAATGTTTTGGGAACCAGTGTGATTTATGCACTGGTTTCTTTATTATTTGCTGTTGAATTAATGTGAGGGAAATCGGTTTTCTTAGATGTCCCTCTCAATCCGTTATTGTGACAGGTTTGGGGTGTTAGATCGAAAAGCTGTCAAGAAAAAGCCGTTATTGTGACAGGTTCGGGGTGTTAGGGCGAAAAGCTGTCAAGAAAAGGCTGTTATTGTGACAGGTTCGGGGT
>NZ_BAUW01000129.1 GCF_000517385.1 Mesobacillus boroniphilus JCM 21738
GAAGTAAAAGAAGATGGCGTCAACTACGTAACTATGGATCTTAACAAAACATACGCAGTGGCAACAAATACTTTCACCGCTAAAGGCGGAGACGGATACGACGTATTCGGAAACGCTTATAATGAAGGGCGTGTCAGTGAACCTGGTTTTGTTGACTGGGAAATATTCACTGAATATGTGAACAAACAAGAAAACAAGACAGTAAGTCCTGTTGTTGAAGGCCGTATTATTGATCTGGCAACAAACTAATAAATAAACACCCAGCAAACCAGGAGTTTGCTGGGCATTATACGGAATCATTAATGGTGTGGTTGATGGATCGGTGGAAAAACTAAATGTGGCTGAATATGATAAAATTCCACGAACTGCTTATTCACCGAGTTTATAAGAGGGAATGTAAAAAGCGGAGGGAATCTTCCCTTCGCTCTTTACATTGGAGTTTAATACTATTTTTATCTTTCCCTAAAAGCCAATCATGCTGCCAGTTCTTGACTGTTTCATGGATAGTGACATCCATTGTTAAAAAATAGCTCTCGTTCAGGTATAACAAACCTATATTAAAGAAAAAACGGACAAAAAAAGCAGTGTGAAATCCTCACACTACTCAGAGTATTCTTCTCAAGCATTTTTATCCCATGCATAACACATGAATTTTGCATCTGCTGTAAGCCACTTTTGGGCATGTCCCTGATCGAACAGTTCCTTATGCTCAAAGAAAATCTTTTTGGCATAAGGGAGTTTAACATCCCTTACAGCTTCATTCAGTAAATTGAGGATTCGTTTTTCTTTTTCACTTAATAGACTAAAGTCTTTATCTTGATTTTCCCTGGCAATCACTTTAACAAGTTCTTTTGCCTCACTGCCGAGCAAATGAAAATTTAAAGGTTCAGTAATTCTCTTCCATTCCTTTTGAATTATATCCCTAGCCTCCCCATATTGCTGTTTTCCCATAAGATTATTAATGACAATAACGACACTCTCTACCTTCAAATTTCATCCCGTCCAATATTGTAATATATTTTACTATCACTAATGTTATATAGGTCCATTGCACTAGTCAAGCGCCTTTTTATATAAAATTTAAAATAATCTACCGATAGGATCTTTGGCAAAAAAAAAAAGCAGAGTTCAATCAGGAATTTAACAAAGAGCAGACAACCTGGTTGCCTGCTCTTTGCTTTAAAAACAAAATACGCCATCATCACCTCTTCGACAGTTACGAGTGGTGACAGGCACCTTTCGTCCTTCTGAGGTGTAAATGTAATAAAGGGTCGTGAAAGTTACAAATTTATAAAATAGTGACTATTTAAAGAATCCTACCATAATATGCTTAAAGATTGCCCTTTTGCCTTCTTCTTTGAATGCCTTTTTCTTCAGTGAGTCGATGTTCAGTTTGCTGAAGAATGGGTTGTTTTCTTCCTGGACGTTTTCTGGTTTTTGGACGATCAGTTCGCCTGGTTTTGCACCCCGTTTGAGTTCGGTTTTACCATTCAACTGCAGGCCTTTGCTGATTTTGCGTTTTTCGACCAGTCCATTTTCATTCAGGACATAGATATAACTGTTCTTCTTATTTTTTTCAATAGATTTTTCCGGTACGGTGGTGGCGTTGAGTACCTGGTAGGTGATCACGCTGACATCAACGTGTGACCCCTTGATGATTCTTTCTTCGGTCTCTTCATTCAGGGTAATTTCGAACGGGTAAAAGCTTTCCTTTTTCACAGACGGGTCTGATTCAGGATAGTTGGCGATTTTGGTCAATGTGCCGGCAACCTTCCCTTTCATCAGATCGGACTTCACATACACTTCCATTCCTTCGTCGACCTTTCTCAAGTCACGTTCGCTGAAAGTCCCTTCGACCTTCGGCTTGTCTGAGATAATCGTGACGATTGGATTTTTCAATTCGTAGTTCACCTTTTTTACTGTGCCAGAGACTTCACTGTTCTTGCCAAGCTCGTCGCTGCCTTCATATGAATCAATCAAATCTTCATATTTCTCGATCTCAGCTTCGACACGGCCTTTTTCGCGCTGCTTGTCATAAATTTCTTTTTCAATTGAAACATTCATCAGGTCACTCGAATCATTCCTGCTGCTCGAGCCATCGCCAAAAACGGGAGTGCTGGCCGTGGACGTCGAGGCTGAAACACTCTGCAGGTAGTTCAGCTGTTTGATTTGGTCATCAATCAAATTCGCTTCGGTGACAAGCTGGCTTTTTTCCGCCTTCAGCCTTGCCAGGTCCTCATCGATGTTATTTGAAGAATATTCGTACAGTGGCGTTCCACTGTCGATCTTATCGCCTTCTTTTACAAGGAAGCCCTTAAAATCGCCATCCTCGTCATTATAGTAAACCTGATGCTCTTCCTCAGGGGTGACGACACCCGATGCGTGGAGCGTCTCGGTAAGGTTTTCCTTCCCAACGGCAGCCCATTTATTGATATACGATGAGCGCAGCGCCTTGCTGTCGTCTTTCAAAGCCAAATATAGATTTCCGGAAACAAAAATAGCGCCGGCAGATAGTAGAATCGCTGTTTTCCTTTTCAACTGGTGCACCTCCCTTATAGAATCTTATCGAACTGGATGAATGATACGAGGGCCGAAAACAGCCAGATAATGAGGTTGAGACCAATCACCATCAGCAAGACGATTTTCGGATTTTTGCCAGTCAGCATTTTCAAATACTTGTACTCTATGAAAATAGCCCACACTTTAAAAATCGATAGAGTCGCAAGGAAGTAAATAATAAAGTCATTTCCGGTTATGTATTGTGCAATCGTGCCAAGCGCGAACGGCGACGACACCTGTGTCAGGCCGAGTGAAAGCGCGAGGGGGATCATGATCAATTTTTCAAAAAGGTAAATCGGCAGAACGAAAAATTGGACTGTCAGCAGCTTATTCAGCTCAAGGTCAGACAGCGTCCAGAAAAATAATGCCGGCAGGAAAAGCATGATGGCGCCGAAAACCAGGCCAAGGATTGTCTGGCCAGCCATGAACAGCAGCTTCTGCAATTCATATTCTTCACGGGAGATCGATGTCAGTTTTTTCGAAAGATATTCGGACCCGATTCCAAAATACGCGCTGATCCCGAATACGAGCCCGCTGAGCAGGATCAGAAGCAGAGTGTTTTTCCAGACCCCAGACACATGCTCGGTATCCCTCAATTTGTATGTATAGTACTTATAATTAAACAGGCCTCGAAGCACTTCTACTCGGTTATTCATCGTTTGTCCCCCAGGTTAAGTCTTAGTCTTTCTATTTTATATGATAAATTCAAATTATTAAAATAATATCAGGATGACATCTACTCTTTGGACGAACAATCCTGTCGCTTTGTTTCATCAATTTGTAAAAACCCACATCCCCTCTCCTCTAATGGCTCATTTTTGGTATAATAGAAGAATATGTTTTTTTCGTTTACGACTAATTATGATTTTAACAAAGCTTGTCTGATTGACTTGTCGAATTCTGGCATGGAATTGTAAAAAAGAGCGAATAATGCTGCATGAACGGAGGAATCGCTGTGGCTGTCATACCTGATCACCAGGCACCGATTTTTAAAGAAGCTGCTGCAAATCTGAATAAAATGCTCAAGTCGGAACTCGAAGAGGATGCCCGCCTTGTGCAAAAGGGGCTTATGCTCTACCGTCAGGGAACGGTCCACCACTTGAAGTATATGGTAAAGTCGATTTGGGCGACGGTTCAGGATGTGACACCGGTGCGTGTGTACATAAATGTTTTGGATCCCGAGGAGAGCAGCTGTACCTGCCCTGCTGGGTCGTTTTGCCGCCATCGTCTGGCCGCGTTTTTTCAGGCATATAGTGATGTTGCAAGTGTGTCCGATTGGGTCGAAGCCTGGCGCAAGCCTGCGAAGGAGCAGATGAATGCGGAAAAATGGGGCTTGCAGCGCGCAAAGGATCTGGTTAAGAAGGATACCCGGGCGGGACATGATTACGATAGCTGGGCTGCTTCTTTTCGGGAGAGCTTTGAGGAAATTGTCAAAGGGCAGGGCGAACCGAGGCTTATGTTGTGCCCGGATTGTTCCGTTCCTATATTCGCCGTGTTGAGGTTTCTGCTCCGCTGGAGGCTGTTTGGAAGAACCTTTATATGATCGCAGGGTCGGTCCATTCTTTTAATTTGCTCACAGAACTGGCCCGCGAATTCGGGCACGATGATGAGCCGACAATAATGGACCGTTATTACCGGCCGCTGTTCGAGGATCTGTTCAATGACGCTGATGAGTATGTCGAGCGTCTTGCTTATGGGACGATGCCGTTTTCGTTTGATACGTTTTTGGAACGGCTTAAAGATGAAAGTATTGGATTGACGATGCCTGATGCATCTGTTGGCTATGACCGGATTGATTTGTATCGGCTGTTATGGGAAAAACTTTTTAAAAACAGCAGCTGGCGTGATAGAGAGCGAGCGCGACTCGAAGGCTTTGGCGATGGCAAGCGGGATCAGATTGAGGATATTGCTTTGATTCATCAGCTAGTTTTAGCGAAGCAGGACGGAGAAGCATTGAAGCGTTTCACTGCTCTTCCTGTCGGTTCGCTTCCATATATGTTTTATTGGCTTGACGGCTTCCGCGTGCAGCGCGAGTGGAACCGGATGGGCCTTTCATCGAATACCTCGTCCAGCAGCTGCGGAATTACCTGAAGCATCTCGGGGATTATTATGCTTGTAAAAAATTTACACGTTATGCGTTGAAGCTGGTTGGTGCTTTCACCCGCGAAATTGGCCGCGGCGAGCTGTACGACCGCGCGCTGGCACAGGCAATGCCATACAGTTTTTACGAATATGAAGATTCCTTATTTGAAAAAAATCAGTACGAACAATGGGGCGAATTGCAGTCTTACTTTGGCTTTGAATATAATTCGATTTCTAGCGAGCGGATTAAAATTTTGCAAAAAGAAGCTCCTGAGGTATTAATACCGCTGTATCATCAGATGATCGGCGATTTGGTTGAAATGAAAAACCGCAGCAGCTACAAGCAGGCCGCACGCTTACTCAAAAAACTGCGCACAGTTTATAAAAAACTGAAGCGCGTCCCTGAGTGGGAAGAGTTTTTCGGGAAGCTGTTAGTAAGAACGAAACGATTGAGGGCTTTTCATGAAGAATGTACGCGGAGCAAGCTGATTGAGGAAGCATAGGAAGCATAGGGACGTACCTTTTGCTCCTTTAGTTTAGCGAAACGAAGGAAGCGGAGGGTACGTCCCCCTGCTCTGTGTCCCGAGGAGGTGCTATTGATGCTTGAGATTAAGCAGATTCATATAAATGTGATGCCGATTGCAGGCGGACGATTTTTCTTAAGTGCTGAGGATTTTAATGGTTTTGACCTGAAGACCTATGACTGGAAGAAGCTGCTTTTTTTCCGCCATAAGGAGAGTTATTATGGGACAATGCTGGATGCTGACAAGTGGGGCGTTGCCGAGGGTGTGACTTTGAGTGCCTGGCAGCTTGTGACGCTTTTTGGCGAGGAGAGCTTCAACCGGCTTGTTGAGTGGGAATGGGATGATCTTGGCGATATCTGCCTGTCAACGGCCCATGCGATTTATGATGCGATTCTCGCAAAGGAGTGGCATCCTGATTTTACCCAGCTTGATGGCGAGGGTTTTCGCTGGAAGCTTCCGGTAAGTGTTCTTGATGAGTTCCATGAGCCATTTTGGGAGGAAGAGCTCAAGGTAAATGATGAGAAGCTGGCTGTGCGTGAATTTGTGGCTGACCTGTTCCATCATTCGCTGGAGTCTTATTTCCACGAAAATGAAACGATGAAGTATCTGATCGGCGATAAGCTTGATATGCTGCGGAATAATCAGCTTTCGGCTTCACAGCTGGCAGCATACTTTGATGAAGACCGCTGGCTTGAATGGATTGGCCTCAAAGAAAATCCAGCGCCGTTTTCAATTGGGATGCGTCTAGAGGAGCCATTGGATGATCTCGGCGACTGGAAGCTTGGCTTATTTTTGCGTGGCAAGGATGAACCAATGCTAATTGAAGCCCGCGACTATGAAAGCTATCCTGCTGGCTGGGACTTTTTTAGCGATAAGATTGAGGATGAAGAAAAGCGACTGGCTGCGATTTTTCCATGGATCGAGGAGGATGGCCGCCTGAAGTCTAGCCTCAGCGAGGATGAAGCGTGGATGTTTTTGACTGAGGCGAGCGAAACGCTGATCGCGCTCGGCATTGAAATCCTCCTCCCTTCTTGGTGGGAAGCGATCAAGAACACCAACCTGAAGGTAAAGGCTCGTTTGAAGGGCCAGACTGGGTATCGCCGCTCGTTTGTCGGCCTGAATGCGATGCTCGATTATGACTGGCGTTTCTCCATGAACGGTGTTGACCTGAGCGAGGATGATTTCCAGCGCCTGGTGAATGAGAAGCGCCGGCTTGTGTATCTGAAGGGCCGCTGGATTAAGCTTGACCATGGCTTCATTCGCCAAATCCAGGAGATGATGAAAAAAGCTGATAAGGAAGGCTTGCACATCCGCGACCTGCTGCAACAGGAGCTGTCTGATGAAGAGGGAGACGGAGAAGGACTTGATGACCCAAGGGCTTTCGCGAAAATTCAGATTGAGTTGAATCGCCACTGGAAGCAGATGATGAAGCAGCTGTCGGAAACGAAGGAAATTCCCGATTTGCCGGTGCCGGCCGGATTGCATGGTGAACTTCGTCCGTATCAGAAACTCGGCATGAACTGGCTGTTGTTTTTACGGAAATATGGCTTTGGTGCACTGCTGGCTGATGACATGGGGTTAGGGAAAACGATTCAACTGATTTCTTATATTTTGGCGGTAAAAGAGCAGGAAAACGATGACCACCCGGCGTTGATCATCTGCCCGACTTCTGTTCTCGGAAACTGGCAGAAAGAAATTGAACGCTTTGCACCGGATTTGCGAGTTCACCTTCATTACGGCCCGAACCGCCTGAAGGGCAACATTTTTACAGAAGAGGCTAATGGCTCTGATATTGTACTGACATCTTATGGCCTGACGCACCTTGATTTCGAAGAGCTTGAAAGCATTGAATGGAGCAGCATCGCAATTGACGAGGCACAGAATATCAAGAATGCCGATACGAAGCAGTCGCGTGCGGTTAGGAAGCTGAAGGGCAAGCACCATATCGCCCTGACCGGGACGCCGATGGAAAACCGCCTGTCTGAGCTGTGGTCGATTTTCGATTTTACGAACCGCGGCTATCTTGGCAGCGCAGGGCAATTCCAGAAGCAGTTCATCTTACCGATTGAAAAAGAGGACAAAAAGGAGAAAATCACCCAGCTTCAGTCGCTGATCAAGCCATTCCTGCTGAGACGGACGAAGAAGGATGAAGAAGTAGCCTTGAACCTGCCAGATAAGGTTGAACAGAAGGAATACTGCCCGCTGTCAGCCGAGCAGGCTTCATTATACGAGCAGCTCGTCAAGGACACCTTCGCGCAAATCGAAACGTTATCGAGCTTTGAGCGTAAGGGCTTGATTCTGCAGCTGTTAAGCAGGCTGAAGCAGTTGTGCAACCACCCTGCGTTGTATTTGAAAGAGGAAAAGCCTAAGCATTTGATTGACCGATCTGCCAAGATGGAAAAAATGATCGAGCTGGTGAGCGCTGTCCTCGAACAGGAAGAAAGCTGCATCATTTTCACCCAGTATATCGGCATGGGCGAGATGATCCAGTCCGCACTGAAAAAGAAATTTGGCATTGATGTTCCGTTCCTGAACGGCAGCCTGCCGAAGACGAAGCGTGATGAACTGATCACGAAGTTCCAGAACCGCGAGTTCCCTGTGTTCCTGCTGTCGCTGAAAGCGGGCGGAACAGGACTCAACCTGACTGCGGCGAACCATGTTGTCCACTACGACCGCTGGTGGAATCCAGCTGTCGAGAATCAGGCGACCGACCGTGCGTACCGTATTGGGCAAAGCCGCTTCGTGCACGTACACAAGTTGATTAGCACCGGAACACTAGAGGAAAAAATCGACGCGATGCTCGAGAAGAAGCAGTCTCTGAACGACCAGATTATCCAGAGTGACAGCTGGATCACCGAGCTATCGACTGATGAGTTGCATGATTTGGTGTTTTTGTCGTAAAAACGGAACCAGTGCCCCTTGGATGGGTGCTGGTTTTTTGTTTAATTTTTACTAAGAAAAGCGCAAG
>NZ_BAUW01000128.1 GCF_000517385.1 Mesobacillus boroniphilus JCM 21738
AAAAGCATTCAATTCGCTTGATGTTTACTACCATTACAACAACCAGTCTGGTACGGCTTATTTTGATGCGATGCGTCTGGTAATCGGGACTTCCATCACGTCCAACACATATGATGCTGGAGGGAATTATTTAACAGGTGTCAAAGACCAGCTCGGCAATACGGTTTCATTTGGCTATGATGCCGTCGGAAACAGGACAAGCGTGACAGATGCAAAAGGGCAAAAGACTTCCTTTGCGTATGATGGCCGCAGCCTGTTGACAAAAGTGACAGATGCGAAACTTGGCGTGACTTCCTATGGTTACGATGGCAACGGGAACCGAACAAACGTAACCGATGCCAAAGGGAACCTGACGAAGTACGACTACAACGAGTTTAACCTTGTGTCCAAATTTACGAATCCATTAAATCAGGTGACCCTGTTTGAGTATGACCGGAATGGCAACCAGACAAAAATGGTTTACCCTAAAGGCGACTCGATTACAAGCACATTTGATGTCCGCAACCTTTTAAGCGGCACATATGTAAACGGAGTGAAGAAATGGGGTTTCGGCTACGATGCAAATGGGAACCTGACTTCGGTGACTGATGCATCGGGAAGCGAAAAAACGTTTACTTACGACAAGAACCGCCGTTTAACCCAGGAAACCAAGGGATCAGCCAAACTTGATTATGGGTATGATCCGAATGAGAATCTTACTTCCGTTTTATTCACGGCTGGTACAGCAAGTGCTTCAACAGAATTTGCATATAATAAGCTAAATCAGCTTACTGCATTGTCAAGAAACGGTTCAAACCGGGCGAAGTTTGTCTATGATGAAAGAGGAAATGTAACTTCCGTCAGAAGGGCGAACAATTCCTATACATCGCTGCAATATGATGACGCAAACCGCCTGAACGAACTGAAAAACTACAAGAACGACGGGACTGTATTAAATTCGTACAAGTACAGCTATGACCCGAATAGCAACCAGACCAGCATTGCAACCGACAAAGGAACGATTCTGTACGAATACGATGCACTGAACCAGCTGATAAAAGAAACGCTCACAGACGGTACAGTGATCTCGTATGAATACGATGCGGTAGGTAACCGCACAAAGAAGATTGAAACAAAAGGGACGGCAGCAACTACCACCACCTATACGTATAATGCCGGAAATGAACTGACAAACGTCAATGGCCAGGCACATACCTACGACCAGAACGGAAACCTCACAAATGATGGGGATAAAACCTACATCTACAATGAGGAAAATCAGCTGATCGAGGTGAAGGACAAAGCGGGTACTTCCCTTGGGAAGTTCACCTATGACCATGAAGGCAAGCGCACAAGCATAACGACATCTTCAGGCACAACCAACTTCCATTACAATGGTGATAAGGTTATCGCAGAAACGGATGGCAATAATACCATTATTTCAGAGTATACTTGGGATACTTATGGTAATCCTGTGACTATGACAAAATCCGGAAAAGTTTATTATTATCATTTCAACAGTAGAGGTGATGTGACGGCTTTAACGGATGAAAATGGAAATGTAGTTGGCCAGTATGAATATGATGCTTGGGGAAATATAATTTTTCAAACTGGTACAATGGCTACATCAAACCCATACCGTTATGCAGGATATCGTTTTGATGAAACAACAGGATTGTACTATTTAAAGAGTAGATATTATAAATCTGATGTAGGTAGATTTATTAATCCGGATAATTCAATGGTAATAAAAGCCTTAACTGATGAGGCATTAAAGGCACCAAGCGAATATCAAAATTTAACTTTGATGTCAAACTTATTTGCATACGTAGCCAATAATCCAGTAATGTATGTGGATCCAAGTGGATACGTTTGGGGAAATCATTGGTGGAATTCTAAATGGTTTATTAGTAATGCGATTAATACAGCAATAACACTTATTACTCTTAAGCCTGTTAAAATGACTGCAAAGTGGTTACGAGATCTTGCTGCTAAATACAAAGCAGAAGATGCTGCAATAATGTTTGCCCAAAATTTAAAAAAGAAACTCATAGCTAAAGGTGTGTCCGCTACAATTGCTAGTTATATATTTGTTGCTGTATCCGGCGCCTTTACTCTCTTGATGTGGGAATCAGACCCAGGAAGCAAACTTTTTGCTTATGCAGACGCAAGAGATCGAAAACGTAATAATGGCTATCTTAACTACTAAAATAATAGAATAAGAACAGAAATGAACTTTCCCATTACACATCCTAAATATTTAAAAATTAGAATGTGTAATGGGTTTTTTATAAAGAGAAGTTAAAATAGGAATCATAAATTTTTCAAGTTTTTTTATTTGAGGGGATTTACTATGCAATTTTTATATTGGTTGTTTAAATTAGGATTGTATTTTTCAATTGTATTAATCGCAACCACCTACTGGAAGGGTTGGGGTTGGTGGTTTTTGGTAATATGCTTAATTTTATTACTTGTGGGAGACAGTTTATTAAAAAGAGTATTCAAAAAATAACTGTTATCAACACAGTAACCTAATTATTTAATGGCTAACTTATTCAATGTCTGGAGGATAATCAATTTTTAAATATCTTGGTAAATCCGATTATCTCTTATCAAGCAAAGAAAACAAGCCTGAGGAAGGTAAAAACAGATGCGGTTGATGCATATCATCTTTGTGTTCTTTATTACAAGGAAGAATTTGAGCCTTATAAGAAAAGAGGACTAAGACTTTTAAACCTAAGAACCTTATGAATGAAATACGAGACCGTTACGAACCTTTATATCCAAGCTAAACTTCAGTTTCATACTATTCTTGATCAAGTATTTCCTGAATACAGGGGACACGTTGGAGATCTATTTTCAAAAGTTTCTCTACAGATTTTAAAGGAGTTTCCTACATCTGAAGAAGTTCTGAGATCTGGTGAAGCAAAGATACTGGAGCGAATTGTGGGAATGCGTATAAAACGGTCTGAGGGTTGGGCTAGGGAGAGGGCAGCTAAATTAATAGCTTCGGCTGAGCGAAATCCTTTCCAACAAGGTGTGTATCAAAGTCAGTTGTTCAGTTTGGATATGTATATCTCTATGCTTCTTCAGTACCAAGAACACTTATCCTGTATAGAGGCAGAGATAGATGTCCTGGCAGAAGAAATTGAAGAATGTAAGATAATCCAATCAATTCCCGGAATAGGAGGAAAGATCGCGGCAACGATTATTTCCGAAATCGGAGAAATTTACCGGTTTAATCACCCTAAAAAACTTGTGGCTTACGCTGGAATAGATCCAAGTGTTCATTCATCAGGTAAGTTCACAACTACTATAAATCATATTACTAAACGAGGTTCAAGCCGATTACGGCACGCTTTGTATATGGCCGTTTTATGCGGTATAAGAAGCTCAAGGAACAAGAAGCTAAAAGAGTATTATGATCGGAAACGAAATGAAGGAAAGCCTTCAAAAGTAGCAATGATAGCTTGTGTAAACAAGCTTTTACACTGGATTTATGCAATCCTAAAAAGGAATGAGCAGTTCCTAGATATGGCTTAATCAAAAAGATAAAACAGCTAATGAAAAACCTTCCAAACGGTATTTGGAGGGTTGTTTGGCGTGCCTTCAAAAGTATAACAGGAATAACAAATATTTTAATAAGAAGTTCTTGACTCCTATTAGCTGGTTTAGTGAAACAAAAAAATAGCTAAAAGAGCTAAAAGAGCTAAAAGAGCTAAAAGAGCTAAAAGAGCTAAAAGAGCTAAAAGAGCCTAAATTACGCTAGTTTTATACACAACTTGTATATTTTGGCTCTTTTTATATTTAATAAAACATACTTCTATAAATGTCTTTTATTAATCATAGAGGTCACATTAGTTTTCATTCTATTTTGTGTTGTCACTTAAATGAGCAAAAATTGTGTCATTCTACTTGACGGTCACACGTGTTGGCCTAGCCTGGTAAATTTCTTGGCGAACAGTGGTAAAAAAGATGGCAGGGGTGGTAAGATCCCTTGGCTGTAATCATTAGACAAAGTAAATGTTGAAAAACAAAAAAGAGATGTCCGATTATCAAGAGAAAGACAAAATAATTTATTAATTAATAAATGGGAAAAATATTTAGATGAAGAAAATAGCCTGAATGATAAAAAAAGTTATTTAGGGATTTATAGTGACCTTGAGTATAATTTTGAAAATAATAAAATAAAAGTTAGAGTAAGTAAATTAGATTATACGATAGAAAATGGAGATTTAATTCAGTTAACTGATAAAAGGAGAGAACAGGTAACTGTTGGAACGTTTGATAGTATAGAAGAATCGAATATAGTCATATCAGTAAAAAATGATGTTGACTTTGATGATTTGGAAAAAAAGAGGAAAACTAGGAATTGATGTTATACAATCAGCTGCAGCTATAAAAAGATTTCGAAGGGCGGTAAGAGCTCTAAAATTTGGAGACTTATTAAATCCAAACATAAAAGATATTATAGTTGAACCATCAATAGCTACAGTTGAAACAAGTAAAGAAATAAATAAATTTATTGACGAAAACTTAGATGAGTTAAATAAAGTAGCAGTAAAAAAAGCTCTTTCAACCAAAGATCTCTTTTTAATACAAGGACCACCAGGAACAGGAAAAACAACAGTAATTACTGAAATAGTAGGTCAAATATTAAAAGAAAACCCTAATAATAAAATACTTCTTGCTTCTCCTTCTCATGTAGCAGTTGATCATGCGATCCAGAGTATAATTAAAAATCTTGATAAAGATAAAAGGATAATAAGGGTAGGAAGAAGCGAAAGAATATCGAAAGAATCGCAATCTTTATTAATAAGTAACCAATTAGAAAAATGGGTAGAGGGTGTTAAAAAAAATTCAAAGGATGAATTATTAAATTACTTAAATCAAAACCATAATATAAATAAAGAATTATCAGATGAAATACAAAAGGAAATTGAGAATATATCAATAAATGATGTTTCTGATGAAAATAATCCATTATTTCAAGCACCTAGTAATGTTAAGAGAATTGTTGGAGTAATAAAAGAATGGCACCGTAGGTTAAATTCCTTAGAAGAATTTGATGAGATTTTTGCTCAAGATGCGTCAGTTGTTGCAGCAACTTGCACCGGAATTGCATCTAGACATGTTTTAAATGATATTGCTTTTGATTGGGTAATCATCGATGAAGCTGCAAGGGCAACTGCACCAGAATTACTATTACCTATGATAAGAGGGAAAAAATTATTTTAGTAGGAGATCATCAGCAATTACCACCTATTGTAGGTAATCAAAGAAGTAATATTCTGGATAGTGAATTAGGAATTAAAACTTCAGATTTAGAAAAAAGTCTATTTGAAGAGCTATTTGAAAAAATATCTGATGAGGCAAAATCAGTTCTGACTGCCCAGTTTAGAATGCATCCTACCATTTCAAATCTAATAAATGATGTATTTTACCCAACAACTACTATCGAGGCTAGAAAAACAGCAGAAGAAAGAAAGCATTTATTACAGTGGACACCAAAATCAATTGTGTGGCTAAATACACAATATTTAGAGGAGAATAGAGAGCAAGAATCTTTGAATTCTTACAAAAATAGTTCTGAGGCAAAGGTAATTCTAAAACAACTTGAAGAAATTGAAGAACGTTATAAAGGAGTAAATCCCAAAATAAAAGTTGGAGTAATATCAGGTTATGATGCTCAAAAAAAATCATTAATTAATCTGATTAAACCACATGATCAAAAGTGGAAAAGCATTAATATTATGATTGATAATGTTGATGCTTTCCAAGGATCTGAAACTGATATTTCTATTTATAATATAGTTAGGTGTAATGATCAAAACAAGATTGGGTTTTTGCGTGATGAAAGAAGACTTAATGTAGCTTTGTCTAGAGGTAAGACATGTCTTATTATAGTAGGAAATGCTGATTTTGCTAATAAAGCGAAAACATATAAAGGTAATCCTTTTGCTGATATTATTAGATTTATTGATCGGCATCCTATGAAATGTGTTATGGAGGATATTATGTAATGGGGATAGAGTTAATTGTTGAAAAATATAAAAAGATCTACCCGGATATACTCTATGTGGTTACGGAGAGGTCGGATTCCCTCAATATAAAATTAGATTATTATGTTTAATGTTAAAAGATAAAGGTTTACCTGTAATAGACGAGTATATTTTAAGGCTTTATAAAGAAAATATGCTTATTGATGATATGGGTCTTTTATTAGGTATTGATCAAGAATTAGTCTTTTCATCTTGGTATAATTTGATTCATTTAGGATTGATTCATATTGATACTAAATGGATTACAGAAAAAGGATATTCTTATTTAAGGGAACATACAATCGAAAGTAATGAAAAAATTTATCTTGATATCACTATGGATGCTTTATCTGGTGAAATAAAAAGAAATCGTATGTATATTAATAGAAAAACTATTAGAGAAACAATTTAGATGTTTTAGATTCTTTAGTTGAACAACCATCTGTATATAATTTAAAGGTTGCACAACTAAAAAAAGTATTGAGTGAATATCAAAAACGTGATCCGGAAACATTCGCTGGGAACTTAGTAGATATTATTGAAGTTGATAATAAGCCAACACAGTATAAACGTTTAAACATATTGATTTTCAAAAATGTAAGTGAAGAATATAGATTTATGATTTGTGATGATTCACAAAGATATGAAGAATATGAAAGTGCATTAGTTAAATTGGAAGAATACGGAAAGGGAATATTAAAGAACGGCATCGGTAATTATTTTGAAAATAATGATTTAGTAAGTAATCAAAATTTTAATAAAGAGTCTAATGAATATTTATCGCCCTTACAAATAAGAAATCACACCTATGAAATATTAGAAAAAAATCAAGGGTATGTGTATATTTCTTTACCTTTAGTAAAAACAAAAACTCCGGATGATTTTTTGATTAATCTTGTACAAGAAAAGGCAAAAACAAAAGCTAAAATATGTATTATAATATCTGGCAGGGAGTTTATAGATAACTTTCAAAAAAATCAATATGAAAAGATAAGTAGTATTCGAAAGAAATATAAGAATCTATTTATTAGTAATGTACCTGTTTTTCAAAATAGTGTTATAATATCGGAGAATCAAGGAGTTTTATCATATTTAGAAAAGCATGAACTAAAAGCCCCAGCTAGTATGGTATAACTGAGACGGGTTTTTTATTGAATGAAAAAGAATCTAAAGAGTACATCATCGAAAAATTTAAACCTTTAATAGAATTAAAACATGAACATAACTTAATTTCTAAGGAAGAATTAAAAAATAAGCTATTAAGAATTATTCAGTTAGTAACTGATTTTGATGAGTATTTATTAAATATTAATAATATTGGCTGGATTGGTGGAGGGACTATTCCTGATGTACAACGACTTTTAGAATCGCCAGTAGCTAATACAGAAAATGATTTTAAAGTATTTATTAGTTCTATCCATACCTCATTAGGGGAGTCTTTAGAGAAAAACGGGAAAGCTCACGGAGAAAAAAATTATTTCTGGAATTATTTCAAAAGTACATTTCCTGATTTACATAGGGTCTTGCATAAAATTAGAATTTATAGGCATTCAACAGAACACATTGCTTTAGAAGATAAGCCTAAAGAGAATTATTTTAAATTTTGGATGAAGATCTTGATGGATCAATGCCATTTTTCAAAGAAAGTGGATATAGAATTTTGCAAACAAAAATTATTCAAAGCTTAGAGGAGATATTAGAGAAGCTGTTATTAAAGTAAGAACGGGAAAAAGTAGGCTGAGTTGACATAAAACATTACCTTGATATAGTGGGAAATAGCTACTATATCGAGTTTTTTTGTTTTCCTCATATTGCTAATCCAAATTCTTATTAAAATAGATAAATGATAAATAGACATTATAATAAATATTGGCATTTATTGATTCCGAAAGCGATTATTAATTAGTCTAGGTCTGTAATAAGTAATCGCCGATTTTTGCTTTAATATATATAATTGGAGGGGGAATAATTAGTGACAAAGTTACGGTATATGACGGAGGAAGAAGTACTTAAATTCGCAAATTCCACACCAACAAAAGCACAACACTACGCTAATATCTTAACAAAACGGGCAGTTGTCGTATGTGAAACGCATTTAGTAGACGAGGTAATAAAGGAATATAACGGCTATATGGGAGAGACGATGGTATCTTTTCGGGTAGAACTAGAAAAAGCAGAAGAACGAGAAGGAACGCCGCAAACAATAATAACTATTGTATA
>NZ_BAUW01000127.1 GCF_000517385.1 Mesobacillus boroniphilus JCM 21738
CCAAGTTAAATAAAATAGGTTGTATGGTTCGCTCCTACGTCTGAAGATGCCTGATAAAAAGATGTTCTAGGATATATTCCAACCCTCGTTGACTTGAAATAAAGTCCGAGGGTTTTTCCATTTGGGCAGGTGTAAAACAGTTTAGGGGCAAGAGGTAAGAATAAAATTTTTAAAACTCTTAGGATTAGGGTTTAGAATGCTTTTTTACCAAAAATTAATATATTTCCAATATTTATCATTCCGAGTATAATTATCTGGACTATCCGGAATAGTACATGAATTCAGAGAGGAAGAAAAATAGTATATGGCTTCATCGTTTAGGTCTTTTTATCGTTATTTTGCGGTAATCGTATCATTTTGTCTTATTATTAGTTTAGTAGGACCAAGTTTCACAGAAGCAGCACCAGGGGAAGCAAAAAGAACTCCTAAAAAGGAAACCTTAACAGCCGAAATCGGTGAACTGCCAAATAAGCTTCCAAAAGAAAAATTGGAGTTAACGAATAAACGGACTCCCTTTTCAACAAGGTATTTAAATCCTGATGGTAGTTTTACTGAAGAGATCTTTATGGAGCAACAGTTCTATCAAGATCCTTCAGATAAAAAGTGGAAAAAGATTGATAATAAACTTAAAAACAGTACAAAAAAGGCGGGAAAATTTGAAAATAACGCCAATCATCAAAAGGTGTGGTTTACGCAAGAAGCTGGAAATGGAGAACTTGTCTCTGTTGAAAAAGACGAAAAAAGCATTAGCTTCGTTCCAGTGAAAGCAAAAAAGGTAAAAGGTACTGCTAAAAATAATGAAGTGACTTATAAAGGTATTTTCGACAATGTCGATGTTCATTACCGTGTACATGGTAGCGCGGTGAAAGAGGATATTATTCTTCATCAGTATCAAAATGAAAATACGTTTAGTTTTGAGCTGAAGATGAAGGGTGTAACACCTCATAAAGAGAAAAATGGGACAATAATTTTCAAAGATTCAAAGGGAAAAACAGTATGGTTCTTTGAAAATCCTTATATGACGGATGCAAAAGGAAAATACTCAGAAAAAGTCTCTCTTGATATACGTGAAGAAAATGGGAAAACGTTTGTTGATGTTGTTGCCGATCAGTCGTTCTTAAAAGATCCGGAAACACAATACCCTGTTACAATTGACCCAACGATCGACAGCTGGAATGTTTTGCGGGATAATTTTGTCGCAAGTAGCTTCCCTGATTCTATTTATTCTAGTAATACCTATATGAATACTGGTTACAACAGCTATTTTGGAACCACCCGTGCTCTCGTAAGATTTTATCTTCCGGCACTTCCGAGTAACAGTACAATTACAAATGCTAATTTCAATGCTTACCAGACGGTGAACGATGGATCGGAAGTTTCTGTTGATTTGCACAGGGTCGATAGTGATTGGCCTTCATCTGTTACATGGAATACACAGCCAGCGGTAAGAAGTACAAAAGAATCCACGGTGACAAGCAATACTTATAACGCGTATTGGAGCTGGGACATTACAACACTTGCTAGAGATTGGTATAACGGCTACCAAGCAAATTTTGGTTTCATGCTGAAGCAGCAGAATGAAACTACATCGCCATACCGTTCTTTTAACAGCGTAAATAGTGGATCGAATACTCCTCGCCTTACTATTAACTATCGTGTCGAACCAATTGGTTTAGAATCATTCTGGACGACTACGGAAGATGGTGTAAACCCAGCAAACGGAAATCTTGTTTACCAGCAAACGGATTTGGAAATCCCGGGACGTGGGGAACCGGTAAGTCTAACAAGGACTTTCAATAACCGTAAATCTCAGACGAAAGGAATTTTTGGTTACGGCTGGTTTACGAATTGGGAAATGTATCTTTCCGAAAAAATCAGCGGGCCAATTACGTTTGTTGATGAAGACAGTACCAGCCATATTTTTGGAGAAAAGATAGGCGGTGGGTATGAAGCCGCAGGTGGCGTCTACCTTGACTTAGTTAAAAACGCCGACGGAACCTATACGATTACCGAAACAGACGGCACTAAAACTAACTTTAATACCAATCGAAATATCAGTTCAATTATTGATACAAATGGCAATACTACAACATTTGTGTACGATGCTTCCGGAAAATTAACGAAAGTCCAAGATGCATCCGGACGCGGAACAACAATCGCTTATGGCACAAATGGATATGTATCAAGCGTGACCGACCCAGCAGGTCGGGCAACGAGCTATGAATACGATACTTCTGGTAATCTCACAAAAGTTACGGATCCGGAAGGAAAAATTACAACCTTCACGTATGATACGGATCATAATGTTACCGGAATCACGGATGCTCGAAGCATCAAAACAACGGTTGGCTACGACACATCGGACCGTGTGACCAGCATCAGCCATCCGATTACGATCAATGGTGTTGTAGAAACAAGTAAAACTACGTATGCCTATGACACTACGAATCTAGTGACGTCAGTGACAGATGGGGAAGGAAAACGCGTTGACTATACCACAAATGCGAACGGAAATGTAGTTCAAATAACGGAAAATCCGCTTGATACAGCAAACAAAGCTGTGACAACGTTCACCTACGACAATAATAACAATCTAACAAAAGTCGTAGAGCCGAACACAAACAAAGCTAATGGTACAGCAGCGTATGTTTACACATATGATGCCAATGGAAATATAACCGGCGTCCAGCTGCCTGAAAGCCAAAATTCAACTTATGAGTATGACAGTCAGAACAATCTAATAAAAGAGCAGGATTTCAACCAGAATGTCAGCACGAATGACTATGACAAGAACAATAATCAGACTGAATCAACAGATCCAAATATACAGACTTCTGCTAGCCGTTATGATTCGAAAGGGAATCTGCTTTACGATACCCATCCGATGTCTGCGGCAGACAATATGCTGGCGAATTCAAGCTTTGAATTGGATCAGAATAGCGACAACTGGCCGGATAGCTGGGAACAGTTAAAAGACTCCGGCAGCACAGCAAATTTTGCTTGGTCGAGTACGAATAAGTTTGGTGGAAAAGCAGTCAGCATCTCCAATCCAACAAGTTGGGCAGTTATCCGTTCTGATAAGTTCGACTATACATCAGGAGAGAAATATATAGCGAGTGCTTATGTCAAAACCAGCAGTACAGTTGGTTCGGCCCTATTAAAAATTGAATTTTTCGATGATCAAAATAACTGGCTAGGACAGGAATTTTCATCTGGCTTAAAAGGGACGCATGATTGGACTCGTCTGCAATCTGTCATTGACACGGTACCAGCAAATACGAAGAAAATTACAGTAGCAGTTGGGTTAAATCCAGGTTCCGGGACCGCTTATTTTGATGGGGTTCAATTGGAAAAAGGAACAACGCTTGCTTCTTATAACTTAGTAGAAAACTCAAGCTTTGAAAAAGATGCGAATCAGGATGGAAAACCTGACAATTGGGATACAAGTACAAACCTCTCAACGAATGATAAAATCGTTCAAAACGTAAACTCTGGTGATGACAACGTTTATATTGGCAAATCTTCTTTCCAGATGACCGGAGAAGCCGGAAAGGATAAATATATCAAACAGCGAGTCAACTTTTCAGGAGATCAGAACACAAAAATGACTTTATCAGGTTGGTCCAAACAGTCTGACGCCAATCCAAATGGCGGTTATTATGCCTTGCAATTGGCCATCAATTATACAGATGGAACAACTGACTGGGATTATGCAAATGATTTCGATAAAACAGCAACAGGTTGGCAACATGTCGCTGCAGAGATAAAACCTAAGAAGGCTTTTAATTCCATTGATGTTTACTATTACTATTATAATCAGACAGGTACTGCCTGGTTCGATGCAATGCGTTTGGAAATTGGAGCTTCGATTACTTCCAATACTTACGAGTCGGGTGGCAATTATGTTACAACTGTTAAAGATCAGGTTGGGAATACTGTTTCGTTTGGTTATGACGCTGTAGGTAACCGTACAAGTGTGAAAGATGCTAAAGGGCAAACGACCTCTTTTGTGTATGATGGCCGCAATCTGTTGACAAAAGTGACAGATGCAAAAATTGGTGTTACTTCATATGGCTACGATGGTAACGGGAACCGGACAACTGTGACCGATGCCAAAGGGAATCTGACTAAGTACGACTACAATGAATTTAACCTTGTGTCTAAATTTACGAACCCGTTAAACCAGGTAACTAAGTTGGAGTATGACCGTAACGGTAACCAAACCAAGGTGGTGCTTCCAAAAGGCGATTCTATTTCCAGCACCTTTGATGCCCTAAATCGGTTAAATGGCATTTATGTAAATGGTGTCAAAAAATGGACATACGGGTACGATGCAAACGGGAACATGACATCGGTCACCGATGCATCCGGAAGCAGCCAAACTTTCACCTATGACAATAACAACAGGATGAAGCAAGAAGCCAAGGGATCTGTTAAAATTGATTATAGTTATGATCCAAACGACAACCTGACTTCCGTTAAACTAACAGCAGGAACAACTAATTCTTCTACAGAATTTACTTATAATAAACTCAATCAGCTTATTGCATTGTCAAATAGTGGTTCAAATCGGGCGAAGTTTGTTTATGACGAGCGCGGGAATGTGACCTCCGTTAAGCGAGCTAACAACACCTATACTGCTCAAAACTTTAACGATACAAATCTATTAGGCGAACTGAAAAACTATAAAAAAGACGGGACTGTATTAGACTCGTATAAATATAGTTATGATCCGAACAATAATCAGACAATTATTGCAACCGATAAAGGAACGATTTCATACGAATACGATGCACTGAACCAGTTAACAAAAGAAACCTTAACAGATGGAAAAATAATTTCGTATGAATACGATGCGGTCGGTAACCGTACGAAGAAAACCGAGACAAAAGGGACTACTGTTACCGAAACTAATTATACGTATAATGCTGGTAACGAGTTAACAGCTTTTAATGGGCAGGCATATACGCACGATCAGAACGGAAACCTGACAAATGACGGTAATAATATGTACGTATACAATGAGGAAAATCAACTGATTGAAGTAAAAGATAAGACAGGAAACTCAATCGCAGAATTTGTCTATGATCACGAAGGTAAACGTACGAGTATGACAACTTCTACTGGAACTACAAATTTCCATTATAATGGGATGATAAGGTCATTGCTGAGACAGATGCGAATAACAACGTAACTGTTGAATACACATGGGATGCCGATGGAAATCCTGTAACTATGTCAAAGAGTGGAAAAACATATTATTACCATTTAAATGGGCATGGGGATGTTACTTCGTTAACGGATGAAAATGGAAGTCTAGTAGCCGAATACCAGTACGATGCTTGGGGGAATATCATATCCCAAACAGGTACAATGGCTACATCGAACCCTTACCGTTATGCTGGTTATCGATTTGATGAGATGACAAAACTATATTATTTAATGGCTCGCTATTATGATTCCAATTTAGGAAGGTTTATTGCAAGAGATACGTTTCATGGTCTTGAAAATGATCTATTAAGTATAAATCAGTATATCTATACACAAAATAACCCTGTTATGTATATAGATCCTAGCGGACATTTAAGAGTAATCTCTGTAAGGTGGCTTGGTGCCGGCATAAATGCTACTGCGAGTTTAGCGCTAACTGGTAGTATTGGACTTGCTGCAATTCAAGCATATATTAAGAAAAAAGGAAAAGAAGCAGCAAAGAGAATATTCTATAAGACTGTCAAGGATAAGCTTTTAGCTTTGGGTGCAACATCCCTGGCTGTGGGTTTAGAATGGATAATAAGTACTGCATTAAACTATTTAGATATAGGTGGTTATATAGCCAGAAAACTTGATAGTAAAGACCGTGTCCGTAATAACGAATGGATTGATATCTAATGAAAAAAAAAGGTCTTTCTTTTCATATTATTACTGTTTACTTGGCAAACAGTCTATAATTATTTAGATACTAATTATTTGGAAACTTTGTTAGGGATATCGAAAAAAAGTATTTCCTACTACCTTATTGTGGTACCTATAGGATGGGGTATAACAGTATTAATAGTTTATATCATCTTTATAAGTTTTTTCCGATCAGGTGGGAAGAATAGAAAATAATTCCTATAAAGCAAATAAAAGGACTGACTCACGAATTTTATGAGTCAGTCTTTTTTATTTTCCCTTTTCTTCCAATTAAAATATAATAAAACCTTATGAGTGGTTCCATTAAACTAATTGTATGTTCATTTTTGATTATACCCTTAATGAACAAACAAATTATACCCTAACATTAATCTCAGCGAGAAAAAGAAATAAAAAAGAAAAGGTTAACTTAAAGTAGAATACTGTTGAGATCCTCTTCTTACACAAACTATATCTAAATTTTTAAAGACCAGAATGCACTGGATAATTACTGCCATGGTCAGAAACGCTTCCGGTCCATTGCAGGCTCTTTAATCAATTATCTAAATCATAACTTGATCCCCATCTATAATATAGGTGGGGATTATTTTACGCTTACGAATATATCAATTGGTTTTTTTAGTTGCTTCCTCAGCCCTTTCTTACGCTTTTCCTCATTTTCTTCTAAGTGGTGTATGATTTTCTTTTCAATCTCTTCTGTAAGAACACGCTTCCGGCGAATCCCAACTTTATACTTTGGGGCTTCCACCAGCTGCTGGATTAACTCTCCGGTGTGTACAATGTCTTCGCACTGTTCCACCTCTAACTTTTTCAGTTCATATTCGTTTATATATTTCCTTACCGTTTTTCTGTCGATCCCTGTCTCTCGTGCAATCTCCCTTTGTGATTTCCCCTCCCTTAAATACATCAATAAAACATCCTGTTTCTTTATCAACGTAATCAACTCTCCTAGCTCCCCACATTATGAAATAATATCTGTAGGGTTTTATTATATACTGGGGGAATTTTCAATGACTACGCTGGTCCACTTTTAAATTACTAGATACATTCGACTTTAGGACTCATAAAAGCTGAGGCCGCCAGTCAAACTTTAGACAATGACCACGGAGCTATTAATAGCTCATACAACTCTTATTCAGGGAGCTGGGTTCATAAAAGTGCTTCAGCTAGCTATCTTGGTGACCACCGTTTATCGGGTAGTACTTCTGGAAAATATATTTGGAAATTCAGTGTTTATGGGGAAAGGTATTATTCTGTATATTTAAATAGTACTTCCTTTAAAAATCCTAATGCTAATTATGGAGTTCAAAATTCTGCTGGAGAGGGCTATTCCATTGATTCAATCGATCAGTATAGTGCACCAGGAGGTTGGAATTTAAACCCGGTTAGAGTACCTGCTGACCCATTACCGTGGCTATTTGTTAAATCTAATATGAATGGTGATACAGGTGCTGATGGGGCGTATGTTGTTAACTAATAAAGGAGGTTAATTAATGAAAAAAAGTAAATTGTTAATTGGATTATTTACTGCTTCTGTTTTAGTTACAAGCATTGGAGTAACAACATATAAAGATGAAATCGTGAAGGCAAATCAGCTTGTAGAACAGTCAATGAGCAAAGAAGAAATTCATACTCTTATGCTCAATTCAATAGATAATTATAAGACTGTTAAAGGTACTTTTGAGTATAAAAGTAAGGCCGGGAACTTTGATTATGAGATTAATTATAAAGTGAAAACTCAGGGGAATCCCGCTTCGAAGATTAAAATTACCTCAAAAGACAATAATAATGATGTCCACGAATCTTTGTTTGTGGAAGGAAAATTAACCGAGGTAACTCACAAAAATAAAAGCTTTGAAGAGACAGGTGTTATAACTGGGAGATTTGATAAAGAGAAATATAAAACCCCAAGAGATCGCTATGGTAAACAAAATGGAGAAGCTCTTTTTATTAGAAGGCAAGATCCATCTTTTATGAATATGGCGGCTGCTTCACTTTTTCCTCAAAATGTAGGACTTGGTTATTTAGAAAATTATAATAATTGGGAGATTACTGGTAATGGTAATTTTTTAAATCTTGATGTTGTAATCATAGAAGGGAAATTAAATGAATATTATCAGGAAAAACATCAAGCTGAAAATTTTAAACTATGGGTCCATAGGGATAGTGGAATTCTACTTAAACTTGAAGAATATAGCCAAGATGGAACAGTTGTTGATTTCATTAATACAAAAAAAATTAAACTTAACGAAAGTTTAAGCGATGTAGACTTAAATATAAACATTCCCAAGGAATATAAGAAAAATAAATTTTAATATTTTTTAAAGCACGATATACAAATAAAAATAATAATTTATTTTTAAAAATTTGAGGGCATT
>NZ_BAUW01000126.1 GCF_000517385.1 Mesobacillus boroniphilus JCM 21738
TTAGAGGTCATCAGGCTAAAAGCTGTCAAGAAAACAAAGGAATTGTGACAGGTTAGAGGTCATCAGGCCAAAAGCTGTCAAGAAACTGAAGGAACGTAAGACAGGTTTGACGGCGAACAAGGCAAAGCTGTCAAGATCCTGCTGGAAAATAGACTGCTTTGAAGGAACCAGCATCAGTTTTGAAACAATAGGAGATCCTAAGAAGACAGCTATAGGTTTTTTTTACAAAAACTAGGTAATAGTATGAAAAAGGCAGGTGAGATGAATGAGTGTTTTTAGAGTGGATGGAAAAATAGATAAGGGCAAGCTCGCCAAGGAGCTGCTGATTCCGGTTGTCGGCGGAATGGTGACTGGGATGATTGCGACAAGGCGGGCGAAGGAGAAGTACAGCAAGCTGGATAAGCCAGATCATGCGCCGCCTTCGTGGGTGTTTCCGGTCATGTGGACAGGCTTGTATGCGTCGATGGGACTAGCGAATTACCGGGTTTCGATGAAGGAGAAACCAACTGCCACAGCGGAGGCGCTGTATGATATCCAGCTTGGATTGAACTTTCTCTGGTCGTTTTTATTTTTCAAATGGAACCTTCGAGGCACTGCGTTTGCGGAAATTGGTCTGCTGCTGGGCATGATTACGCTGACAACTTATCAATACTATCAAAAAGATAAAATTGCCGGCAGGCTTATGTTACCTTATATTGTGTGGGTGGCTTATGCGCTGCAGCTCAACTACAGCATGTGGAATTTGAATAAAGATTAATTGTGAAACTTTTACTGAATTATGCAACTTTTCCAATCTATCCTCCGTCTAAACTAATAGACTGCCAATCTTTCTAAAAATTGGTTGAATAAAAGTTTGCTAGAGCGGGAATACTATAACCAACAACATATTAAAACGGAGGTAGATTAAGATGAAACAAATCAAGGAATTCATGAATGAAGAGGGTTTTGAATTAAAAGGTTATATTTCACAATTATTTGAGCAAGCTTCTGATAAAACTGATAAGAAAAAAAGCTGATCGCGAGTTAAGCTGATCAGCGTTTTTTCATTTGCTGCAAGACTTCATCAATTTTTGCATGATTCTCGGGTGATTCATCGATATGCTTCCACAAGAGTTTACCGTCGGCCGAATAGAGCCATGTTCCTCCCTGGATGTAGACGTCCTGTGTCTTCATCGATTTCATGACGAATTCTTTCTGCTTCTCATTTTTGGGGATGAAATCTTTGACCTGGCCAGTAATAAAACCAAAACCGGCTTTCGCCAGCAGCTTCCACTTAGGCATCGTTTTATGGCCCATGCCTCGATACGCTTGCCGCGAAGGGTCTCCTAAAATCGGAAAAGGAAATGGCCCGAACTGGTCAACGAATTGCTTGATAAAAGACCCTTTTGAAGGGGCGACAGCAATGACCTGGTATCCTCTTGCTTCAACTTCAGTTATTCGCTCGCGCAACTGCGCAAGATATGCTCGGCAGACTGGTCAGCCAAGGTGGCGGACAAATACGACCATCGTTGGCTTTCCCTGGATGGCTGTTCCCAAGGTTAGTGATTTTTCCGGATCTGTAGTTTCTAATACATACTCCATATCGAAACCTCCTTTTCTTCACTATATATAACTTCACTCTCCAAGGAAAGAATTAACAATCCTTTTCAATACCCCCTGGCTGTTCTCAGAACCAGAAGATGGATTCTCATACTAAGTAATAATTAATAGAGGAATGGGTATACTACGAAAAAGTGTTTCCTTTATTTGCAAATAATTTTCGGTGAGGCAGACTATGACGAATGCAATTTATGCGGTTTTTTGGCTGGGAATTTTAATAATATGGGGGGATTGGAGGAACTGGAGAAGGTACTATCCGACAATCCTTTTCTTTATGCTTGGTGATTTTATTTACCTTTATTTACTGTCCGATCATTATCCAATGTGGAGGTATGTACCCTCGTCTGGTGACAAGGAAATAGGAATAACCAATGCACATATTTCGTTTTCCATCATGATATTAAAATATCCTGCGACATGTCTTGCCTATTTGTCTCATTTTCCACAACATGGTTTCTTATTAAAATTGTTTTATTATTTAGCTTGGATGGTAATTTATATAATGAATGAAATGATCGACTTGCATTATCATTTAATAAAATATTTCAATGGCTGGAATTTCGGGTGGTCGATCCTTTTTAATGCGGTAATGTTCCTCATATTGAAAATCCATTTTCATAGGCCGGTATTCGCCTGGATCCTCTCGGCCGTATTTATTGTTTTCTTATGGAATAGCTTTGAAGTACCCTCGAGTGTTTTTCGATAGGAGGTACTCTGAAGCTTATAAAAAATAGGCCTGGTATCAGGCCGTTTGTTTGTTTGGGTATGGATGCTTAAATGGAAGGAAATTATTTGTTTGAGCTGTACCTTTTTTTAATCCAAAGAAAAAAGTCAGTCACTAGTTTCGCAAAAATAAATACAGATACATAGCTGATAAATAAGTGAAAGTAGTTAATCTCCCCATACATTCTAAACAATCCTAATCCGACTAGCATAGGCTTGAAAACGAATGACAGGATTACCGATGTCATAGTTGCATACAAATAATATTTTTTATTACTGTTCAACGTAGATTGATAAACAAACGTGAAAATTATTGGTATTAGGCTGGAGTCTAGCGAAATACCGGGCAAAACAGGCATGACAGGAAAAGGATAATTCCAATAACCCATATTTCTCCCAAATAAATCATGATATCCAAAGGACATGTGGATACTGTAGCCGTAAAAGAGAATCTGGAATAGCTTATTTTTGTTGATTTTAAGAAGCAGCAAGATCAGAGGTGCCACTAGGAATAAGACCATCAACCAGTACTCAAAAGAGGTATATAGAGCATAGTCAAACCAATACTGATTTAAAGCCTTTTGCCCTTCCTTTCCCATCTTGACTATCTCATCAAAGCGCGCTAGACGAACATTTTCCAAATTAATCATTCCTTTTAAACCGGCTTGCATACATATCTATAGATTGTCATGTTCTATAATCTCGTATGCACAATGGAGAAGACTTTCGGAATAATATTTATCCAGAAATGAGTAAGATCATCATTATGCGGGAAAAAGAGAAAGATAACTTCGATTTCACCAGGAGGTATTGTTATGTCTTTTAACTATACAGAAGAAGACGGACGTTTTGTCGCGAAGGATTCAGATGGGCTCGAGGCAGGCGAAGTAACTTATACTCGTGATGGAGATAAGTTTCTTGTCATTAACCATACGGGTGTCGATCCGGCGAACCGCGGTCAGGGCGTGGCTGAGGAATTGGTGCGCCAGGTTGTTGAGAAAGCAAAAAAGGAAGGCCTGAAGGTGGAGCCGGTTTGTTCCTTTGCGCAAAAGGAATTCGAGAGGAAAGATGAATATAAGGAAGTTCTGAAACATTAGTTTGAAAGCCTTTGAGAAATCTCAAGGGCTTTTATCCATTGACATGGAAATTACCACATGATAAAATTATCTCGAATTCAAGATATTATGTTTTTTCGAAGTGGATAAGGATAAAGTAATGATAGATATTTTTTGCATTAATATCTCGGTTTCGAGATAAAGGGGGAGACAACTTGAACGAATTAAAAGGAATTCACCATGTTACGGCCATTACAAGCAGCGCGGAGAAGAATTATGAGTTTTTCACATATATTTTGGGGATGCGTCTTGTAAAAAAGACAGTCAACCAGGATGATATCCGCACGTATCACTTATTTTTTGCCGATGATAAAGGGTCTGCAGGGACGGATATGACATTCTTCGATTTTCCTGGGATTCCTAAGGGATCACATGGAACGGATGAGATTTATAAAACAGGCTTCCGTGTGCCGACTGATAATGCGCTGGAATACTGGGTCAAGCGTTTCGATAAATACGACGTCAAGCATACAGGCATCCAGGAACTGTTTGGCAAAAAGACGATTTCATTCGTCGATTTTGATGATCAGCAATATATGCTGATATCCGATGAGTTCAACGAGGGAGTGGCTTCCGGGACTCCATGGCAAAACGGTCCGGTACCATTGGAGTACGCGATCACAGGCCTTGGGCCGATCCATATTCGGATCTCACGCTTTGATTATTTTAAAGAGGTATTGGAAAAAGTCATGCATATGCGTGAAGTTGGGCAGGAAGGTTCCTTGTACCTGTTTGAAATGGGAGAAGGCGGGAACGGCGCGCAGGTCATTGTTGAGGACAACAAAGTGCTTCCAGCAGGACGCCAGGGATTCGGAACCGTGCACCATACTGCGTTCCGTGTTGCTGACACTTCGGTTCTTTATGAGTGGATCGAGCACATGAAGGCTTCAGGATTCGGTACTTCTGGTTATGTCGACCGATTCTTCTTTGAATCATTGTACGCACGAGTTGCTCCAGGAATCTTGTTTGAATGGGCAACAGACGGACCAGGCTTCATGGGTGACGAACCATATGAAACTCTTGGTGAAAAATTGTCACTGCCGCCGTTCCTCGAGTCGAAGCGGGAGCAAATCGAGGACTTTGTGCGCCCGATTGATACCGTCCGCAGCACGCGTAATATCGAAAAAGAGTATCTGTAGGCCGAGTTTGCAGGCCGGGAGTTTGTGGAAAACTAGAACTAAAGGAGGCATATATAATGGTCAAATTAGCAGTGATTTTTTACAGCATGGGCGGAACGAATGTGCAGCTATCGAAATGGGCTGCGGAAGGCGCAAAAGAAGCCGGAGCAGAAGTGAAGGTTTTTAAAGTGAAGGAATTAGCGCCTGAATCAGCGATTGAAGGCAATGAAGCATGGAAAGCGACTGTTGAAAAAACAAAGGATATCCCTGAAGTGACTCCAGACGATCTTGAATGGGCAGACGCGATTATCTTCAGCGTTCCAACGCGATTTGGAAATATGCCATCCCAGATGAAGCAATTCCTTGATACGACTGGCGGCCTCTGGGCTCAGGGCAAGCTCGTGAACAAAGTTGTGAGCGCTATGTCCTCCGCACAAAATCCGCACGGTGGACAAGAAGCTACAATCCTGTCACTATACACGACGATGTACCACTGGGGTGCAATCGTCGCGGCGCCTGGCTACAGCGATCCAGTGACATTCGGTGCCGGCGGCAATCCATACGGAACAAGCGTAACAGTCGATCAGGACGGCAACATGATTGAAGACGTAGAAGCTGCGGTAAAATACCAGGCGAAGCGTACTGTGACAGTTGCGGGATGGGTTAAGAACGGAAATCAGTAAGGTATGATTAAATAGCCTAATTCCCTCAGGGAGTTAGGCTGTTTTTCTGTCTGGAATAGGTAGTAGTAGTTCTGGTGCGAAATGTTTATTGGACTTTTTGGAATGCGGAGGAAGGTAGAAATGTCTAATAAGAGGAGTTTAATGGACATTTTGGGTGCGGAGGAGAGTTGAAATGTCTAATAAGAGTTGTTTAATGGACATTTTGAATAGGAGAACCCGGAGAATTGTCCGATAGAAGGGGTCTATCGGACAAACGGAAGGCTGAATCACGAGGATGTGTCCGATAACTTGTCTCTGAATTTGATAAAAGCGTGAAACCAGCCAAAACAAAATGCCCAATCCACACAAGGATTGGGCATCTGGATATTAGGTTATTCTTTTAAAAAACCGGGCTGTTCATAGCTAGGGTTCGGGTATTTATAAAATCCTTCACCTGTGGCTGCACCCAGTTTTCCTTTGTCAATGTACTCCGTCTTCAATAGATTCGCGAGTTCTTTAAACTGTGGCACTCCAGCTTCGCCTTTGGCATTGGCGATATTGTATGCGTGGTGATTCCTACGATGTCTAAAATCGCGAATGGGCCTTTTGGTGCTCCGGTTGCAATCATCCACGTTTTATCAATTGTTTCCGGATCGGCGACTTCCTTCATTAGCAGCATTTGGCCTGCTTCCAGGAACGGCACCAATAACGAATTTAAGATATAGCCAGGCTGTTCTTTGTATAATGGCAAGGCAACCATGCCGATCGCTTTGGCGAATTCCAACAGATCGTTAAACACTTCCTTGTCTGTGCCAGGATGCATCATCACTTCGGCGGTGTTATTTTTCCAGATTTCATTCGCAAAGTGAAGAGCAAGGAATTTTTCTGGACGGCCTGTCGCATCGGCAAATTGGCTTGGCAGCAACGTAGAAGTGTTCGTCGCAAACACCGTCTTCTTTGGCGCAGCTTGTCCTAATTTCCTGTAAAAATCAGTCTTGATGTCGACAACCTCGGGTACAGCTTCAATGACGAGATCAGCATCGGCAACAGCCTGTGAGAGATCACTGTAAAAAGAAAGACGGTTGTAAGCTGCATCAAGCTCCTGCTCGGATGCTCCAAGATCCTCTGAATAGCGAGGCTTCAGCTTCGTGATACGATCCTTGGCGCGCTCGATTGCCTCATCGTTAATATCATAAACCGAAACATTGAATCCATGATATGCAGTTTGGAAAGCAATCTGGCTTCCTAAAAACGCCGCTTCCGGCGACAGTAATGTTTTTATAATTCATGGCAATTCTCCTTTCTACAATATTTGTTTACCCTTAATTATTATTCTTAAAAAGTATTTTTTTAATCGTAGAGGTAAAATAAATGGCAGCTTTACCAATCTTTCGGGAGGGTATATTAAGTAATAGGAAGAATACATTAATGGATATGAAAAGCGAACGTAGAATGGTGAAAGTGAAGGAGGCAATCCAATGACAAACAATCAAGCTGGCTGGAATATCGAAAATAGTTATTCGAGCCTGCCCAAAATATTTTATAGTCTGCAGAAACCAACTCCTGTGGAAGCACCGGAAGTGGTGATCTTCAATGAGTCGCTGGCGGAAGAACTCGGTTTGAATCCTGAAGTACTGCAAGGTGACGATGGGGCTGCGATTTTTGGCGGCAATGAGGTCCCTGAAGGAGGAACGCCACTCGCTCAGGCTTATGCAGGACATCAATTCGGGCATTTCACCATGCTTGGAGACGGCAGGGCAGTCTTGCTGGGAGAGCAGATTACTCCGGATGGTGAAAGTTTTGACATACAACTGAAAGGTTCCGGACGGACGCCATATTCCCGTGGCGGAGACGGGCGCGCAGGGCTGGGACCGATGCTGCGGGAATTTATCATCAGCGAAGCGATGGTTGGTCTGGGGATCCCGACTACCAGAAGTCTGTCAGTAGCGACAACGGGGGAGCAAATTATCCGTGAGACGATGCAGACAGGTGCAATCCTTACCCGTGTGGCAGCAAGCCATTTAAGGTGGGAACATTCCAATTTGCCGCGAACTGGGGTAAGACGGAGGATCTGCGGGCATTGGCTGATTATGCAATAGAGCGCCATTATCATGAAGTCGCCGGGGAGGATGACCGCTATCTTTCTTTTTTAAAAAAAGTAATCAAGCGTCAGGCAGCATTGATTGCAAAATGGCAGCATGTTGGATTTATCCACGGTGTCATGAACACTGACAACATGACAATCAGCGGGGAAACGATCGATTATGGCCCTTGTGCTTTTATGGACATGTACGACCCGGCAACTGTCTTCAGTTCAATTGACCGCGATGGCCGCTATGCCTACGGGAATCAGCCGTATATCGGTGGCTGGAATCTTTCCCGGTTTGCTGAAGCCTTGTTGCCTTTGCTGCATGAGGATGAAGATGAGGCGGTAAAACTGGCGGAGGAAGCCCTCTCAGAATTCCCGGAGATATTTGAGTCGGAATTCATATCCGGAATGAGATTGAAACTGGGTATTTTCAATGAGGAAAAAGATGACAAGGCGCTTATTTCCGACCTGCTTAATCTAATGCATACGCATAAGGCTGACTTTACGAATACGTTTAAAGCCTTGACCTTTAATCAGTTAGAAGGATCGGAGCTGTTCCAGGCTGAGGAGTTCGCGAAGTGGCAGGGGAAATGGCAGGAACGACTTGGACGCCAGGAGCAATCGAAGGAAGACGCACGGGAGCTGATGCGCGACAACAATCCGGGTGTAATCCCGCGAAACCACAGAGTGGAAGAAGCTCTGGAGGCTGCTGTGAATGGTGACTTGAGCGTCATGGTGAAATTGCTCGAAGTCCTTGCCAACCCATACGAGCACTCTCCTGAACAGGCCGAATACTGCAAGCCAGCTCCACCAGCCGCAAGACCATACCGTACTTTTTGTGGGACTTGATTTGCTGCGGTGCTTTTATACGGTCATGACGGACAGAATTCAGTGAAATTATGAAAAAATGCCCGTCATCGAGGCTATGACGGACAGAAAACCTGTGAAATGGTGAAAAAGTGTCCGTCATAAGGGTTATGACGGACAGAAATCCAAGGAAATCATGAAAAGTGTCCGTCGACATGGCTATGACGGACAGAAAACCTGTGAAATGGT
>NZ_BAUW01000125.1 GCF_000517385.1 Mesobacillus boroniphilus JCM 21738
CACTAATCTAAGTAAAAAGTTTTGTGCTTTCTTATAAAGCAAAAAGAAGCCATCCTTAATGGGATGACTCCTTTGACTTTATTATTGAGGCTTCCGTTTAGGAATTTTTCCAATCCCCAGTTCTTTCGCTTCTTTATTCAAAGCTTTAATCAAACTCAGCGCCATTAACGCCATAATGATGGAGAATGGCAATGCGGCTACGATCATTGTATTTTGCAAGGCCTGCAGCCCGCCAGAGTACAGCAATACTAAAGAAATTGCCGCTAGCATGATTCCCCATGTAAATTTAATCTTGTTTCCTGGTGTCAGTGATCCATTGGTAGTCATCATCCCTAAAACAAATGTGCCTGAGTCTGCTGAGGTGATAAAGAATGTACCGATAAGAATCATTGCCAGGATGGACAACATTAAACTTAATGGATAGTTGGCAAATACGCCAAAGAGTGCTTCTTCAGTTGCAAGCTCTGAAATCTTAGCAATTCCTTCGTGCTCCAGCATAATCGCTGAACCTCCGAAAGCAGAAAACCATAAAAAACCAATCAAAGAAGGCACTAGCAGTACACCAAATACAAACTCTCTGATCGTCCGGCCTTTAGAAACTCGAGCTATAAAAATCCCCACAAATGGTGCCCAGGCTATCCACCATGCCCAGTAGAATATGGTCCAGCCGTTAATCCACGAACGGATTTCTACATTTAAAGGCGCAATCCGGAAGCTCATTGCAGGCAAATTTTGAAGGTATGTACCAATTGTGTTGGTAAAGAGGTTTAAGATAAACTGGGTGGGGCCTAAAACCAGCATCGCCACCAGCAAGATCGCAGCAAGTATCATGTTTACGTTGCTTAGAATCTTAATCCCTTTCCCAAGTCCTGTCCAGGCAGAGATCATGAACAATACTGTTACAATCAGGACAATAAACAATTGAGTTACGAAACCAGCAGGTATTCCAAATAGGTAAGAAAGTCCACCGTTAATTTGTACAGCTCCAAATCCCAAAGTCGTTGCTACACCCACTACAGTAGCGACAACGGAGATTATGTCAATCACTTTTCCAATCGTACCATTTGTCTTGTCGCCTAAAATTGGGCCGAGAGTAGAACTAATCAACCCAGGCTTCCCATGCCGGAAATTGAAATAAGCAAGGACTAACGCAACAATCCCATAAATAGCCCAGGCGTGGATTCCCCAATGGAAAAATGTGAATCTCATCGAATCACGAACTGCCTGGTCAGTCCCCGCCTCCACTCCAGTTGGTGTCGAGACCATATAATGGCTTATTGGTTCAGCAGTGCCCCAGAAAACCAGCCCGATTCCCATACCAGCACTGAAAAGCATCGCAAACCAAGTCAGGGTAGTAAACTCAGGCGGTCATCCTGCCTGCCAAGCCTGATTTTACCGAGTGGACTGATCAAGAAATACAGACAAACAATAACAATAGCAGAAACAAGTATTAAATAATACCAGCCAAAAGCATCAGTAATGAATACCTGGATGCTGGCTGTAACAGATTCAAGTTTCTCTGGAACAAACACACCGAAAAGAACCATCAATAACAAAATTCCAGTCGATATAAAAAAACCGATGAATCCTTTTTCATCAAAAAACTCCCTTCCTAAACATTGCACTTTAATACCCTAACATAAATTAGTGTTTTTTTAAAAAGATTGTACTCATAACAGAGATAGTATTGCCGATTACGGATATAAAAATGATAGTCCTACATTTTTTACGGGAGCTTGGCTTTTAGTCTCAACTGCTGCATTCCTCCATATTCTTCTCTAAAAACCAAATTTTATGGCCTAATTTATTACTTACCTGGCTATATTCACTGGCTTTGATTTTATATGTATTTCCTTCGACAAAGCGCTTTTTTCCAAGGCATTTCCAATATTCTATTAATCTATTGAATCCTTATCGGATTATGATTAAAATTGTAAGAGATACCAAGCTTAAAGGAGAAAATGTTAGGATGGGATATTTTGAATAATAAGTTGTTGCTTAGATCACTGTCAATTGGAGCCATTTTCTTGGGCACCTATCTGGGGGCGGAAAATTTTAGATCAGTTGAAAATCCAACCGCGGAAACACAAGCTGTGGTTGCACCAAAAATAACTCGAACAGAAGCTCATTCGGTAACTAAAAACAGTGTCGATAAAGAAGTACTCGAGAACTTCATAAATGCAGAAGAGAAAAAGATAATCGAAGGTGTCCCACACATCAGTCAGCTTCCAGAATTACAGCGCGGGTGTGAAGTGACCAGTTTAACGATGCTTTTGCAGTATGAAGGAGTCGCAGCCGATAAAATGACCTTGGCTAAGCAGATACATAAAATTCCTTTCCGTGACGCAAATTATGTACGCGGAAATCCATACGACGGCTTTGTAGGTGATATTTATACCTTCAGCAAGTCAGGATACGCCGTTTACCACGGTCCTGTTGCAAGCCTTGGAGAGAATTATCTTCCCGGGAAAATCAGGGACATTACCGGCCAATCGATTGATGCAGTTTATGAACTGATCGAGACTGGATCGCCAGTCTGGGTCATTATAAATTCCACTTTCGCACCGCTTCCTGAATCAGAATTTACCGTTTGGGAGACTAATACCGGAAATGTGAAAATCACATACCGGGAACACAGTGTTTTGATTGTCGGGTATGATAAAGAGTTTATTTTCGTAAATGATCCTCTTGCCAGTGATGGCTATAAAGCAGTTCCGCGGATACCATTCGAAAAAGCCTGGGTTCAAATGGGCAGCCAGGCAATTGGGGTCAAAAAATAATAGATTACTAATCTGTAAGAGAAAAGGAGTACCGTTTTGACGCTGCTCCTTATTTTGCCTAAGTTCACTGATTAAAGCTTAGTTAAACTGCTGGATTTTGGAAACAGCAACCTACACAACCACATTTCCTGTACTCTGCCTCCCCTTCACCAATAATCTGTTTGCATTTAAATCCAATTTATATTTCCTGCACCAAAAAAGACATCCCAACCTGAATGGAATGCCTTGACTGGAAGATCAATATGAAAAAGAGAGTTCGTGTTTCGCTTCTGTGGATACAGTGTCTATATTCACTTTACCATTCTCAATGTATACAATACGGTCTGCAAGTGTCTTGGCATCTTCATGATCATGAGTGACGAAAATGGACGTAATGCCCGTTTGTTTCAGGATTTCCCTTAGCTCGCCCCTGATTCTCTTCTGGAGGTTTGCATCAAGGTTGCTGAATGGCTCATCGAGGATTAGTATTGACGGCTCAGGTGCAAGTGCCCGTGCAAGGGCGATACGCTGCTGTTGCCCGCCGCTCAATTCATGTGGGTAGCGGTTTTTGTATTCGGACAGCCCGACAAGATCAAGCATTTCCTCGACACGGCTTAGTTTTTCTTTCCAGCCCAAATGTCTAAGACCGAATTTGATGTTTTTCGCGACGGTCATATGCGGAAATAGGGCATAATCCTGAAAGACCAGTCCTACTCCTCTTTTTTCGGGCGGAATGAAAGTGAAATCATCGCTAACAGTTTTTCCATCAATTTTAATCATGCCGCCTGAAGGAGTTTCCAAACCTGCAATCAGCCGAAGGACCGTGCTCTTGCCGCTTCCGCTTTCACCAAGAATTGAAACGATTTCACCTTTGTCGATTTCCAAATTGAAATCCTTGATGGTATCCTCTTTTGCATTCCGATAGCGATATTGCAATCCTTTTATTTGCACAAACATTATTCGTTCTCTCCTTCCGCTAGTCTATGAAAGAAAAAGATGAAAATCCCGCTAAGCAGTATAATGAACAGCGAGGCCAGTGAAGCTTCCTGAATTCTTTCATCATTCGCATACTTGAATGCCTGGGTTGCCAGAGTTGTAAAGTTGAACGGCTGTAAAAATAAAGTTAATGGCAATTCTTTTAAAATATCAATAAACACTAAAATAAATCCACTGAAGATTGAGCCTTTGATCAATGGAATATCGACCTTCAAAAGTGTCCTTATCGGTGATACCCCGAGCATTCTTGAAGCTTCAGTGAAGCTGTTTCCCACTTTTTCAAACCCTGCCTCGACAGAGTTATACCCAATCGCAAGGAAGCGAATGATATATGCGGATACCAGCATGACGAGGCTGGTCCTTAATACAAAAGTAGGCTCAAGGTTTATTTTTCCAAGAATTGTTACTATATATGTGTCCAACCATAAAAAAATTGTAATGATTGCAATTGCGATTGCTGCACCTGGAATGGAATAGCCTAATGTTGTAACCCTCGAGAAAATCTTTGGCACGATTCCATGGTGAAGCCTTGTAAAGTTTGAAATGACCAGTGAAACAAAAATGATGATGGATGAAGCAATTGCCGCCACAAGAATCGAATTGTATGCCTGCTGCAGGAATACTGTGTTCAAAACCTTCTCATAGGTCATAAATCCCCATCGGACCAATTGGAGAAAAGGAATTAGAAAGGCAAAGCTGAAAATCCCAAATGCATAGGCGAAAACAGCCCAGCCTTTTACTCCTTTTAAGCGCTTTGGCTCGATTGGACGCACCTTCGTGGTCGAGAAACTGTACCGCTTCCTCCCTCTCAAAATCTTCTCGAGGATGAGGACAACGATGACTAGAAGCATGAGGGAACCTGCTAGTTTCAGCGCAGAATCAAGGTCTTTCATTCCATACCATGTCCGGAAAATCGCTGTGCTGAATGTTTGAATCCCAAAATAACTTACGACTCCATAATCGTTCAGCACTTCCAGGATGACCAATGTAACACTTCCCACAATGGATGCTTTCGATATCGGCAATGCAACAAGGAAAAACGTGTTAAATGAACCGCCGCTAAGAAGGGTGGCATTCTCGATCATTGAAGCGGATTGATTTTGGAAAAAGCTCTTTGTAATCGTATAAACATATGGAAAAAGGGTCATCGAAAAGATAAACACCGCACCCTGATTGGTCATAATGTTAAAATAGCTTTGGCTCAGCGTAATATCAAATGAATTTCTTAAAGTTGACTGTACAATCCCCGTATAGTTGACTATTCCATGATAGGTATAAGCAGCAATGTAAGGCGGGATGGCCAATGGCAGGATCAATGCCCATTTCAGGAAATTCCTCAATGGAAAATCATACAGGGCAATCAGCCATGCCAGGCTGGTTCCGATAATGGTCGTTGCTATTGCGGTAAAGAATAGAATGATAATAGTATTCGTCAAGTATTCTTTAAGCAAATATTCCTTGATATGCTGCCAGTTTTCATTTGCCTCAGAAAAAAATTCGAAGCCGATAATGAAATTCGGTATCAAGATGATCACGATGAACAGGAAGCTAAGAAGCGCCCATATATTAAGCTGTTGTTTCACCCGTACGGCAAACTTCATTTTTTACACTTCCTCAGGCTTTTGTTCAAGATTGCTAACAAAGGTACCGAAGCAGCTTCGGACGCTTCGGTACCCAATTGATTATTTCCAGCCTACTTCATTGAAGATCTTGATTGCATCTTGCTGGTTCTTTCCAAGAACAGAAAGGTTGATGTCCTGCTCTTTGAAGGCTCCCCAGGCTTGCAGGAATTCTGAAGCTTCAACATTAGGATTTGCAGGGAACTCGAAATTCACTTCTGCAAATTGGCCTTGTGCTTCCTCACTTGATAAGAACTCAATGAACTTCTGTGCGTTTTCAACATTCTTGGCATGTTTAGTCACACCAATTGCGCTGACATTGATGTGCGCTCCTGTAGTCTCCTGGTTAGGGAAGAATACACCAACTTGCTCAGCGACTTTCTTTTCTTCAGGATCTTCAGAATGAGCCATCAATCCAATGTAGTAGGTATTCATAAGCGCTACATCAGCTTCTCCAGCTACAACTGCTTTTGCCTGGTCACGGTCATTTCCCTGTGGCTCTCTAGCCATGTTCTCAGCAAAGCCTTTTGCCCATTCCTTTGCCTTATCCTCGCCCATTACCTCGATGAATGAAGAAAGCAAAGAGATATTGTACATATTCTCAGAAGGTCTTGCCACTACTTTTCCCTTCCACTCAGGTTCAGTCATTGCCTCATAAGTTGAAAGCTGAGAAGGGTCAACGCGCTCTTTGGAGTAAACAAGGACGCGTGCTCTTTTTGCCATACCAAACCAGTAGTTTTCTTCATCTCGCAGATTTTCAGGGATGTTCTCAGAAATCACATCGCTTTCAATTGGCTGAAGCACGTCCGCTTCCTTAGCAAGGTGAAGGTTTCCAGCATCTGCAGTGAAGAATAAATCCGCCTCTGTATCCTTGCCTTCGACGCTGAGGCGCTCCATGAGTTCATCGCCCTTGCCTTCTACTACATTGACCTTGATACCTGTCTTTTCTTCAAAGATTTTATAAAGTTCTAGGTCTGACTCATAGTGCCTGCTAGTATAAAGGTTTACTACCCCTGAATTCTTTTCTTCTTCTTTATTGCCATTCTGTTGTTCTCCTGTATCTTCAGCAGGCTGAACACATCCAGCTAGCAAGCTTAAAACCAACACAAATACCAAACTGATAGACAAAAATCTTATTTGCATTTTTAGCACCTCTTATTTGTAATGTTATTGAAATTTGTTCTCAATTAGGATTGTACACTGATAACCATTATCAATCAATGGTTATGTGGAATTTTTCAATTATTTTTTTGAGGGAGACAAATTTCTGACACAAAAGAGGTAATTACCTTGAAGATTATGTATATAAAATTTACCATTAAGAACCCGGCTGGGTTTTGTCAGCCGGGCTAAATTCAAGCATACATCTTGTTTTCTTCATTTTTGAAAAAGCTTTTCATCGCGTGGAATACGTCAGCCTTCTGCTTGAGGATATAGTAACGGAAGTTATCATCTTTAATGTTTTTATACGCGGACATTATGGTCGAGTGGCGGTTATACTGATTGACTTCTCCGTAACCAAACATATTGGAGACCTTCATCAGCTCTTCTACTAACTTCACACAGCGGGCATTGTCGGAGGTCAGGTTATCACCATCTGAAAAATGGAATGGGTAGATGTTAAACTTGCTTGGATTGTATTTTACATCAATAAGTTCTAACGCTTTTCGATAGGCAGATGAACATATGGTACCTCCGCTTTCCCCTTTCGAGAAAAAGTCTTCCTCGGAAACTACCTTTGCTTCTGTATGGTGGGCGATAAATTCGATTTCAACTGTTTCATACTTGGAACGAAGGAAACGCGTCATCCAGAAAAAAAGCTCCTCGCCATATATTTTTCCCACAGTCCCATACTTCCACTTGTATCCATCATGCAAGCACAACAGCTTTTGAATCCGGCTTCACAACTTCATTCCACGTCTTGAACTTGAGATCTTCCTTGTAAATTGGGTGGAATGATGGTTTCCCGGTCATTGCGTTCCGTTTATAAGCCGACATCATTGTTCGTTTTTTATCAATATTCCCCATTAATCCAGTCTTCCTGATATCGTTGAATTCAATGTTTTCAACGAGGTGCTCTTGTTCTTCCTTCTTCTTTAGGTTCGGAAGCTCTAACTCTTTGAATAGCGCTTCCTCAATTTCCATCATGGATACTTCTGCTTCGTAATAGTCTTCTCCTGCCTGGTCTCCTGCACCTTGCCCTTTTCCTGGACCCTGCTGCTGCCCCGAGCCATCACGGGCGACGACATCGCCGACTTTACTGTCTCCATTTCCCTGGCCGACATGTTTGTTCTTATCATAGTTATAACGGATTTTGTACTCATCCAGTGACCTTATCGGAATCTTTACGACATCCCTGCCGTTGGACATGATAATATTTTCTTCTGTGATCAAATCAGGCAGATTGCTCTTTATTGCTTCCTGCACCTTTTCCTGATGGCGCTGTTGGTCATCATGTCCTTTGCGGTGGAGGGACCAATCTTCCTGGGAAATCACAAACTGGTGACTGCTTTCATCGGTCATTTTCAACCCCTCCTTTGAAATTTTCATTTTGACGGTAACATAATACAGCATACTTTCATACAATATCCCGATGGACTTTACCCTTGTGGTAATTGTAATTACTCTATCTTATGCAGGAAGACAAAATAATTTACAAATAATTTTGACAATTAACCTTTTCTCCTATGGATGGACAAGCCCATTTTATCCTAAAATCCTTTTGGGCATCCTTTCGGAAGCTAAGGTAAGTTCTTTTACGGGACAGGACCGTTCGCCACCTATATTGCTCTGGGTTTGGAGCATTATATATTTTGAAGAAGCTCGAATTCTCGATGCGTTGTTATGACCTGAACAAAATGCGCAAGCGCCTCGTTCAGCCCCGACAAGCGCTGGAGGGCCGACCAGTGAAGTCGTTCTTTGACTTCATCGGTCGGACCGAAATCGAAAAGTATAGCCGACTGTCCAGAAACGCAGAAACTGGAGACTCCGACAAAGAAGCGCTTTTTGCTTCTGCCGGCGGAGTTGAAGTTTCGGAGTTTCTAGGAGGCGACACTAGACAAGCGACTCGAGGGGCTAGGCGCTGG
>NZ_BAUW01000124.1 GCF_000517385.1 Mesobacillus boroniphilus JCM 21738
AAAACGTGCTGTTTCGCACGTTTTATTTTACCCCTATAAATTCAGTCGGAAACGAAAACTCTCCAATTCGTTTATATTTTTCGTAGCGCTGGCTCAGGAGTGTCTCTTCGTCCAGAACAAGCAATTCGGACATCGAGTCTTTTAAAACTTTATCCATATACTTCGCCTGCTGTTTTAGATCTTTATGTGCCCCGCCCTTTACTTCGGGAATGATTTCATCTATGATCCCAAGCCCTTTAAGGTCTGGTGCGGTAATCTTCATTGTTTCGGCAGCTTTTTTTGCCAGAGTAGAATCTTTCCATAAAATAGCTGCTGCTCCTTCAGGCGAGATTACAGAGTACGTGGAGTTCTCCAGCATATGAATGTAATTGCCGACTCCAAGCGCCAATGCTCCTCCGCTTCCGCCTTCACCAATGACCACACAGATTACCGGTACGGTGAGTCCTGCCATCTCGAATAGATTGCGGGCAATCGCCTCACTCTGGCCACGCTCTTCTGCCGCTTTTCCAGGGTAAGCCCCCTTCGTATCGATGAAGCAAATAATCGGACGCTTAAACTTCTCAGCTTGCTTCATCAAACGGAGAGCCTTCCGGTAACCTTCCGGATGCGGCATGCCAAAATTCCTGCGGATATTTTCCTTTGTATCTTTCCCACGCTGATGGCCGATAACGGTCACGGGATAGCCATGGAACTTGGCGATACCGCCAACAATTGCTTCATCGTCTCCATATGACCTGTCACCATGACATTCAAAGAAGTCAGTAAACAGCAATGAGATATATTCAAGCGTTGTCGGGCGATTAGGATGGCGGGCAATCTGCACACGGTCCCACGGTTTCATGTTCTCGTAAATTTCAGATTCAAGCTTTTGCAGTCTTGTTTCCAATTTATCAATTTCAGCCGTAAGATCTACGTCCGTATTCTTCGTGAATTCCTTGAGCTCACTGATTTTTTCCTGAGCTCCATTACTGGTTTCTCAAATTCTAGTTCTCCTGCCATTCGAAAGTCCCTCCTGGCTGATGGATTTCAAGTATTCCTGAGATTTTTTCCTTTAATTCCGTTCTCGAGATCACTGCATCAAGCTGTCCATGCTTCAGCAAGAATTCAGATGTCTGGAAGTCTTCTGGCAGCTCTTCGCGTATTGTCTGTTCAATGATCCTTCTTCCTGCGAAGCCGATCAAAGCTCCAGGTTCTGCAAGGTTGTAGTCGCCAAGCGAAGCAAAACTCGCGGAAACTCCCCCTGTTGTCGGGTGAGTCATAATCGAGATGATCAACCCGCCATTATCACTGAATCTTTTCAATGCGACGCTTGTTTTCGCCATTTGCATCAAACTCAGGACACCTTCCTGCATCCTTGCCCCGCCAGAAGCGGTAAAAATGATAAATGGTATCGATAATTCATCGGCTTTTTCAATCGCTCTCGTAATCTTTTCACCTACAACGGAACCCATGCTTCCCATCCGGAAAGTCGCATCCATGATTGCTATAGCGACATCAAGTCCATTCACACTGCCTATTCCGGTCACTACCGCTTCATTTAATCCTGTTTTTTCCCGGTCCTTTTCAAGCTTTTCCTCATATCCTGGAAATCCTAAGGGATTGCCTGAAACCATCTCGCGGTCAAGCTCCCGGAAACTTCCCGCATCGAGAAAGCTGTCCATCCGCTCTGCTGAATTCATTTGATGGTGGTAACCGCACTGGAAACACACCTTGCAATTTTTATTCAGTTCTTTCGTATACATGATCTTCTTGCAGTTAGGGCATTTCGTCATGATTCCTTCAGGAACATCCTGCTTCGCTGCTTCAGAAGGAATTGTCGCATACTTTTTCTTTTTCGTTTTCGTAAAAAGTTCCTTAAGCAAGTTATAACCCCCTCCGAATAATGCTAGTTATTTTGTAATATCCTAAATTTAGTAACAAAGAACTAAGTGGCCAGACCACTATTTCAAAAAGAAAGAGAGTCTGCCCTCCAGGCATCATAGGCATGTCCACAAGTATATAACATCCTTTCTACAAAAGATGTTACTTCATGTCGTCATTCCGTCGACATTTTCCGCAGCATGCGATACCTTTCGAGGATCAGGTCTCCTCTTTTTGATTCAAGTGAGTCTACCAGTTTGTGATAATCTGCTTTTTCAGCCGGCAATACTTTCAGCTGAAGTGCATCATAATAATCATTCAATATATACCAGATACGATAAAAAAGATGATTGTCAGCAAGTTCGGCAATTTTCCTGAAAAATTCCTCGTCCTCAAAATTATGGTCATCTATCCAGACCTTTAATCTTTTGATTTCGTCTTCCTTAAACTTTTCAGCCGCAAGATAAAGACAATCGACTTCAATCATATTTTTTGTTTCTACCACATCATCTTTAGCTTTTTCATCCTGCAGGATAAAGGTGCTTAATAATTGGACAAGCTGGTTGCCGCGGAAATCCCTGATAAATGTTCCTTCTCCTCTTCTCGTCTCGATCAAACCGAGAAGCTCGAGGGCGCGCAATGCCTCGCGAACGGAGGAGCGCCCGGCATTCAGGCGCTCTGAAAGTTCACGTTCGGACGGGATTTTATCTCCTGGCTTTAAGCGTCTTTATTAATCATTTCCCTTAGCTGCCTGACGATTTCCACATATACTTTAGTGTTTTTTTCAGGCTGTGCCACTAAGAGATCACTCACCTTTTCCAATTAATGCCAGACGCTTCGTGCGCTCTTTGACTTCTTCTGGATCCACTTTAATGCGCGCGACTCCCGTTTCCATCGCTGCATTCGCTACAGCCGCAGCAACAGCAGGAGCTACACGCGGGTCAAATGGGCCTGGGATGACGTAATCACTCGAAAGCTCGGATTCCTCGATCAGGCTGGCGATTGCGTCTACTGCAGCCACCTTCATCTTCTCATTGATATGGGTAGCCCTGGCATCCAATGCACCGCGGAAAATTCCAGGGAATGCAAGAACATTGTTCACCTGGTTAGGGAAGTCGGATCGGCCTGTACCTATTACTGCCGCTCCTGCTGCCTTTGCTTCGTCTGGCATGATTTCCGGCACTGGATTTGCCATCGCAAAAATAATTGGATCGTTGTTCATTGTCTGGACCATTTCTGCAGTCAGCGCTCCAGCGACAGAAACACCGATGAACACATCTGCTCCTTTTATCGCATCCGCAAGGGATCCTTCCACATTGTCACGGTTCGTGAATTTAGCAACTTCGTCCTTGATCGCATTCATCCCGTTAGGGCGGCCTTCATAGATCGCACCCTTTGTATCACACATGATGATATCACGGACTCCGTATGAATATAGGAGCTTAATGATAGCAATTCCCGCTGCTCCTGCTCCGTTTGCGACCACTTTAATTTCGTTCATTTTTTTGCTGACAATTTTCAGCGCGTTCACAAGTCCAGCGACCGTTACAATTGCAGTTCCGTGCTGATCATCGTGGAATACCGGTATGTTCGTTTCCTTTTTCAAACGTTCTTCTACAGCGAAGCAATTTGGCGCCGCAATGTCCTCCAGGTTGACTCCACCGAATGTCGGCTCAAGGAGTTTTACAGTCTCGACAATTTTCTCAACATCCGTTGTATTCAAACAGATTGGAAAGGCATCAACACCAGCAAAGCTCTTGAAAAGAACAGCTTTTCCTTCCATTACTGGAAGCGCGGCTTCTGGACCGATATTTCCAAGGCCCAAAACTGCTGTGCCATCAGAGACAACGGCTACCATATTGCCTTTCATTGTATAATCATAAACGGTTTCAGGCTTATCATATATTTCCTTGCAAGCTCCGCCACACCCGGAGAATAAGCAAGACTCAAATCTCTCGCATTCCTTACGGGCACTTTTGATTTTGACTCTAATTTTCCTTTGTTCACACGATGCATGTGCAAAGCTTCTTCACGTAAAGTCAACTCAGGTCCACTCCTTAGTTATAGGCTTTCTTCGCCAAAGATTGGCGCTTTCGTCTAGCACATTTCCGGCTATGAAACAATGAACTGCGAGAATGATGAAGACAGCATTTCTTCCAGAAACGACAATTATTTGCGAAAAAACACCTGGTTATAAAAAAAGTTTGCCTACTACAGTGGTCTGACCACACATATCCTTTTCCAATATAACACATCCATTATACTTGTAAAGAACTAATTTTTCAGGACGACATTATTGTCACCCAATATCTTATTCAATTCTCCCAGACTTCCTCGTTCTGCATTAATGCTGAACTCACCCGGCAGCAAAAGGGATTTCTCGGTTTCTTCGTTATACACTATTACCGGTACAGCGCCAGGATGTTTTTTCAATAAAGCTTTGATTTCGTTCATCTTGCCAGCACTATCCGTTCCTTTAGCAATCCGCAAATATAGAACCGTTTTTTGTTCTGCTGCTTTTTCAAGGTCGAGCACTTGTTGCACGATAAATTGACTCTTTCCTTCGCGTTCATCGAACTTTCCTTCCAGCAGCGCCATTTTCCCCTGGCCCAACACATGTCCATACTGCTTAAATACAGATGGGAAAACAACTGCATCTGTTTCCCCGCTTGCATCGCTAATAGTGAGGAAGGCCATTGCTTCACCTTTTCTCGTCCGGATTTTCTTTTCCTCTGTGATATAAACACCAAGCCGCACTTTGCTTCCCGAAGATTTCGAAGCAATCTTTTTAACACCTGCTGCCTTGAATTCTTTTTCGTAGATTGAAGCCGGATGCTTGGATAAGTAGACTCCGAGAACATCCTTTTCGAGGCTGAGCTTGTCCTCAATCCGCAGCGGGTCGACCTGGGTATACTTTGGCTTCAGGGAAAACTCTGCTTCAGCAAACATATCAATCTGGCCGGAATCATCGGGAGCGACCAGCTGTGCGTGTTCAATCGCGACATCTATCGTCGCTAAAAGAACAGCGCGGTCCTGTCCGAATTCATCAAAAGCACCTGAATAAATCAATGCTTCGAGTACTTTTCTTGTGGCTGCCTTTTGAGGCACTCGGATACAAAAGTCAAATATATCTTTAAACGGCTTGTTTCTTCTCGCCTGAAAAATTTCCTTAAGAGAGGCAATTCCTACTCCTTTGATTCCTGCCAGGCTGTACCGGACGGCGTCTCCCTCTGGCTGGAAGCTGAAAGCACTTCTGTTGATCGATGGAGGAAGAAGTTTGATTTCCATTTGCTGCAGCTCTCTTGCATACTGTGCTATTTTCACATCATTGCCGATTGCCGAAGTTAACAGCGCAGCCATAAAATAAAGCGGATAATGAACTTTGAGGTACGCCAGCTGGTAGGCTATCATACTGTATGCGACCGAATGGCTCCGGTTAAAGCCATAGTTTGCGAATCGGACAATCAAATCATAGATAAGATTCGCTGTTTTCGTGTCATATCCTTTATTTAAAGCCCCATTCACAAAATGTTCACGTTCCTGGTCAAGCACTTCCTTTTTCTTCTTTGAAACGGCTCTCCTCAGCAAGTCCGCTTCACCTAACGAAAATCCTGCCATCTGTGATGCAATCTGCATGATTTGCTCCTGATAGACGATGACCCCGTATGTATCCTGGAGGATTGGTTCAAGATCCTTATGGTAATAGTCAATAGGCTGCCTTCCGTGCTTGCGGTCTATGAACAGCGGGATATTTTCCATCGGGCCCGGCCGGTAAAGCGCATTGACTGCGACAATATCTTCAAACCTTGTTGGTCCCAGCCTTATAAGTACTTTTCTCATCCCATCGGATTCCAGCTGGAAAATACCAGTCGTATCTCCCCTTCCAAGCATCTCGAATGTTTCTTTATCTTCAACCGGGATATCATGGATGTCCAGCTTGCGCCTTGTTTTTTGCTGGATGGAGTGAAGGATTGAATCTATTAAAGTCAGATTCCTTAATCCTAGGAAATCCATCTTCAACAGACCTATTTCTTCAAGGTGGTCCATAGAATATTGGGTAAGGAACACTTTTGACTGGCCGGATTGAATCGGCACGACATTTGTAAGTGGCTGTTCGCTGATTACGACTCCCGCAGCGTGGGTCGAAGTATGACGCGGCAAACCTTCGAGCTTGATTGCCGTTTCAAGGATTCTCTTATTCTTAGAGGATTCTTCAATAAAATCCCTTAAGCCTGCAGATTCATTGATGGCTTCTTTCAGGGTGATGCCAAGTCTCGATGGCACAAGCCTGGACAGCCGGTCGAGCTCCTTCGCGTTCAAGCCGAAAACGCGGCCAACATCCCTTACAGCTGCCTTCGCAGCGAGTGTTCCAAAAGTGGCAATCTGTGCTACATGAAGCTCGCCATATTTGGAGGCAACATATTCGATTACCTCATCCCTGCGATTATCAGGGAAGTCGATATCGATATCAGGCATCGAAATTCGTTCTGGATTCAAGAACCTTTCAAAGAGAAGTTTATGTTCAATCGGGTCGGCATCGGTAATGTACAATACATAAGACACAATCGAGCCAGCCGCCGAACCACGTCCCGGTCCGATAAGGATACCTCTTTCCCTCGAGTATTTTATGAAATCCCATACAATCAGGAAGTAATCGCTGAAGTTCATTTTCTTTATGATTGACAGCTCATATTTCAGTCTGTCGATATGTTTTTGGGCAGGATTTCCGTATCGCTCTTCAAGGCCCTGAAAGCACAGTTCTTCAAGCATGACATCTGCATTTTTTCCCGAATCGACAGGGAACTTTGGCAGATGCCTTGTTTCAAAGTCAAGCATGACATTACAGTTCTCCGCTATCTTCAGTGTATTCTCCAATGCTTCAGGATACTCTGAGAACAGCTCGCCCATTTCTTTTGCTGGCTTTAAGTAAAATTCACTGCTGCCCAGTTTTTCACGATCATCCTCCTGAAGTTTCTCACCATTCCTGATTGCCAGCAGGCACTCCTGCGCAAATGAATCTTCTTTTTCAAGATAATGCACCTGATTGGAAGCAGCCAGTGGAGTGCGGGTTTCCGTGCCCAACCTTGCCAGCTGTCCAACTAATTCTTTTTGCCCCGGCAGGCCCTGGTCCTGTATTGATAGGTAAAAGTTGTCCCTGCCAAAGATCTGCTTGTAGAGATCCACCGTCTTTATTGCTTGCTCTCTTTCACCGTTTGTTAAATAATATTCTATTTCTCCCTGGGTCCCCGGTGTTATTGCAAATAGGCCAGAAGCATAATGCTTCAGCCATTTTACCGGTATTCCCTCAGGTGATTTCGTCTGTACTGCACTGGAAATCTTGATCAAGTTCTGGAATCCCTCATTGTTTTTTGCGAGCAGCACAAGCGGGAAGGATTCGTGCTTAAGAGTGGGACTGACTACGTCAACAGTCAGGCCGAGCAGTGGTTTGACCGAGTTCCTCAGGCATTCTTTATAAAATGCGACACTTCCGTACATTACATTGCGGTCCGTCAGTGCGAGTGCGGAATATCCTTTTGCCCTGGCATCGCGGACTAGCTGCTCTACTGTCGCCGTACTCGTGAGCAGACTGTATGCACTATAGACATGAAGGTGAATAAATGGCATTTCTCTCACACCCTTAATGGTTCATCTTCTTTCATTATAGGCTTTTAGGCAAAAAAAGAAAATATGTTCTCATTTGTTCAAGGAAGTTTAAACATAATAAATGCAGATTGTCCATATGATGAATTACGAGGAAAAAATCTACCATTTACAGAGGGTGTTTTATTTGAATCAGCCATTTGCGTCGCATCTGTTCGAAGCCTATTTTATCGCGCTTGGTGTATTGCTTGGCGGCTCGTTGATTGGCGGATTGGCCGCTTTTTTGACAGGACAGCCTTTAATGACGGAAATTGCCCGGTTCTCAAGTTCCATCCGGATATGGGCCATAATCGCCGCCATTGGCGGTACGTTTGATACCGTCTACAGCTTTGAACGAGGGCTGTTGAATGGTGAAACAAAAGATATTTTCAAGCAATTTTTGTTGATACTCACAGCCATGGGTGGTGCACAGACTGGTGCACTGCTAATCAACTGGCTGACACAGGAGCATGTATAAATGAGAATTCCCCCTTATTACCGCAGGCCTGAATGGCAGAGATTTTTTTCGGGTGTAGCAGTTGGTGCCCTAGTTAGCTGGATATTATTTTTATACATTAATGGTGCATGGATGGAAAAACACGCGAAGAAAATTGAGCAACAGAAAGATGAGATCGCCGACCTGCAAAGCGATATCAAAATCTGGATGGAGGATTACGAAGAGTTAAACGAAAAGAACCAGGAGAATTTGACTGTCCAGGAGATCAAGGTGAAGATCATCAATGACAAAAAATACAAGCAGCTTGATACGCTTAGCATCTATGAGATCGAGGAGGAGATCAAGGGGCAGCTGAACATGCTTCTTGCCAAGGACCTCGATTCGGTTTTCAAAAGCAGGGACTTGATCACCAGAGTGATTGAAAACAAATCCATTAAAGTGAATGATAAGCGTTATAAACTGAAAATCAAGTCAATGGTCATCTATACCTCTGTCAGCATCCAGGTGGAAATTAGCTTGGATTAATCTGATTCACGCGTCTGCTCAGACAGGTTTAGCGAAGTTGACCGGAAAGCTTTGAAACCTGAAACCTGTCACAATAACTGCGTTTTCTTGACAGCTTTTGGCTTAGTAACCTGAAAGCTGTCACAATAATCGCG
>NZ_BAUW01000123.1 GCF_000517385.1 Mesobacillus boroniphilus JCM 21738
TTTAATTTTATAGTTTTTGTAAAAGATTCCCCAGGCGAATACGGATAGCCAGCCGACTAACAGGATGTGGGCGTGGATCGGGCGCATGGCATAGTCGCCTGCACCCGCCATATGTGAGCCCATGAATGTTCCAATCAATCCAAAGATCGCTGCGAATCGTATAAGCCGAATACTCCAAGTTTGTTCCATTTTTATTCCTCCGTCTGTTTGTCTTTAGGGAGCTTTATCGTAAAAGTGGTACCTATTTGAATCTCGCTCTCCACTTCTATTTTTCCATTGTGTAATTCAATAATATGTTTGACAATCGACAATCCCAAACCTGTTCCATCTTTCTTTCGAGCAGCGTCAACGCGGTAAAATCTTTCGAAGATCTTTGAAGCTTGCTCCTTGTTCATACCGATTCCAGTGTCCTTGAAGGAGACCGTGGCATTGTCGTCGTTTTCGCTAATCTGGATAAAAATACTGCCGCCGTTTTGATTGTATTTAATCGCATTCGTGAGCAGGTTGTCCCAGACGGTCATCAAAAGTTCCGGATCAGCGAGAATCGGGGCAGGGGGGAGATGATAGGAAATCTCAATCTCCTTTTCCTCCATCCGCCATTGATGCCTTCTGACCGTATCCTTGATTTGTTTGTCAATCCTTGTGACGCCAAGCTTCATTGGATACGATTTCTGGTCCAGTGAGGTAAGCAACAGCAGCTGCTTCGTCAAATTGGATAGCCGCTTTGATTCCTGGTCGATAATATCGACATATTCAAGGTGCTCCTCATCGAGTGCCTGAGTTTTTAAAAGCTCCGCATATCCCTGGATATTCATCAATGGTGACTGAAAGTCATGGGATACATTATTGATGAAGGATTTTCGCGCTTCATCATTGTGCTGCAATTGGACCTGCATCCGACTGAAGCTTTCGGCAAGCTGACCGATTTCATCTCTCCGATGGATGTTCAAAGGGTAGTTGAAGTTTTCTCTTGTGATTTCCTTGGTGGCTTCTGTCAGCTTGGTGATCGGCTGGATCAGGTGTTTCGCAAACCAGATGACGCCGCTGATGCTGACGATTGAAACCGCGACGAAAAACCAGGCAAAAATAACATGGACGTCGGAAAATAACAATTTGTTATTTGGTCTCAGGTACAAGCCATAGTCCTCGTCTCCAATCGTAAAGGGGACGCCAACGGTATTATCCAGCTGATTGGAAAAATGACTCATCATCATCCATGGAGATGGTGAATTGTCCATTCCATGGTAGATTTTCTTATCCTCCACAACCTTCAAAGCGTCATCAGGAAGGTTTTTTTCGAAAAAGGTTCGCCAAAGAAGAATTCCTCGCCCGAGTCACTCAGCACATAAAGTTGATAGCCCAGTTTGCTGATCGAGTCCAGATAGCCCGTGAAACTTATGTGGGATGTCGAGTGCATCTGCTCAAGACTTGATGCAACCTCTTCGGCAACCTTTACATTCTGTGAGTCAATCCGTTCTCTCGTCGAGGTCATGTAGACCCAGTTGGCTAAAATGAAGGCAATCACAATGCTGATTCCCAGAATGAGAAGGGTCGCGATGATGAATTTCCGGTACAAAGTTTTCATTTCATTTCCTCGAGTCTGTAACCAATTCCGCGGATCGTCTGGATTTCCACTGAAGCCTGGTGCTTTTTCAGGCGATCCCGGATGCGGTTGATATGGGTGTTCAGCGTTTGCTCACTGCCCTCATAGTCCGCTCCCCAGGTCTGTTCAATCAAAGATGCGCGGGGAGTGGTTTTATTGATCCGTGAGGCGAGGATGCTCAGCAATTCGAACTCCTTTAACGGAAAAAGGATCGTTTCCTGACTGATTTCCACCTCAAAACTGTTGCGGTCAATCTTCATATTTCCAATCTGGATAATCGAATCGATGGCCCGCTGCATCCTGCGGAGGACAACGGCCACCCTGAATAAAAGCTCCTTCACTTCAAACGGTTTTACAATATAATCCTCGCTGCCTGACAGGAATCCTTCTTCTTTATCGCTTAATTGGCCTTTTGCGGTAAGGAGGATGACGGGAATCTCCCAGTCATCGGTCAGAATCTTTGTCAGCTCAAAACCATTCATGCCGGGCATCATCACATCGACAATCGCCAAGTCTACATTCTTGTTTTCAAGCAATGTTAACGCCTCTTCGGCATCGTTTGCCTTGAAAACCTGATATCCTTCCTGGGTTAAATGGATGGTTACGAGTCTTTGAATATTTACATCATCATCAACAACCAAAATTCTCATACTTCAGCCTCCTAAAAGGGGAATGAGAGAGGAGGCCCCTCTCTATTCCTTATTGAATCTCCGGACTTTTTTGCTTGTCTTTTTCAAAGAAAAGAATCAATGCCGGCAGCAGCATGCCTCGGACAAGGAAGGTGTCGATCAGGATTCCAATCGCTACCATGAAACCGAAGATGAATAGATCGGCGATTGGCATTGTCGTCAGGGCTGCAAATGTTGCCGCAAGGATAATCCCTGCTGAGGAAATCACGCCGCCTGTATTGCGGATGGCGATTTCTAGTGCTTCCTTCACATTATGTTTCTTGCGTTCCTCGATAAAGCGGGACGCTAAGATTATATTATAATCGATTCCGAGTGCGACCAGGAAAATGAATGCATAAACCGGCACTCGGGTGCTGATGGCATCATACCCAAATAGCACGTCGATCAGGAATACGCCGAGACCTAATGCAGATACGTAGGATAGCAGGATCGTTCCCATCATATAGATTGGCATTTTCAAGCGGCGTGTCAAGACGACGAGCAATCCAAGAATCAGGGCTGTTTCAAGTAAAACGATTTTGATGATGTCGCCATTATTGTATTCGCGCTCATCGACAAGTTTTGGAGTGACGCCGCTATAAAATGCCTCAGCCTCCAAACCTAAATCGTCAAGAATTTCTGGTGTTTTATTCTGCAATTCCTCTATATAGTTCATCGCCTCAACTGAGTACGGATTCATCGCGAGGGCGATGCTGAACTTGGCAGCTTCATTGTTTTCGGTGATACCCAATAGACGGACAGAAGCAATTTCGTCATCATTCTTCAGCTTCTCGGTGATCTCGACAGCATCTGCTTCTGTTAATGAGTTATCAGCTGCTATCAATAGAGTAGCAGGTGCTAGCTCACCTTTATCATATCTTTGTTCCACTATTTCATAGCCAACGCGTGAAGGCAAATCCTCTGGAAAGCTTTTGACCATGTCGAATTCATATTCCAAATTGAAAACGTTCAGGGCAGAAACAATCAGGATAATCGCGACCAGACCGCCGGAAAGCCCTGGCTTGTTGACAACGAATCTGGCAATCGGTCCCCAGACTCCATGCTTGACCTCTGTTTCTACACCATACTTTGGCACCTTCGGCCAGAATGCCTTGCGTCCGAATAAGGTAAATAATGCTGGCACCAGTGTCACGGAAGCGAGCATAATGAAGAACATCGCTGTTCCGAAAATTGGAGCAAAGTTTTGATAATCGCGGAAATCAGCGAACAACAGTACCAGCATCGCAGCTAAAACCGTTCCGCCGGCAAAAAAGACAGGTTCACCAGTCGCACGCATCGCATGCTTCATCGCATCAAATTTATTTTCGTAATGGTTCAGTTCCTCACGGAAACGTGAGAAAACAAATAAAGAATAATCAATAACAGCTGCGAACAGCAGGATACTCATGATCGAGGTGGTCTGGTTATTGATTTCAAGTCCGCCTGCTCCCAAAAGGGCAACACTCTGGTTTACGACCTGATAGACAATGGCGGTCGCCAATAATGGAATGATCGCCAACAATGGCGAACGATAGATCACAATCAGCAGGACAAGGATGATGCCGACTGTTGCCAGTAACAGCACGAAATCAGCCCGCTCAAAAAGCTTGATTGTATCACCGGAAATCCCGGCTGGACCCGTGATATAAAATGCTGTGCTCTCGAGCTTGTCAGCAATTCCGGTGCCAATTTCCGTTGCCTTATCATTAATTTCAGCATACTCGTCATTGCCCAGCCCTTGTTCAAGCTCCATCGGAACAATCATCGTCGATTGATCCTCGGAGATAAACCCACTTAACGCTTGTGGCGGAAGCGAACGAGTGTCTACGATATTCCTTATTCCTTCAATATTCTCTGAAATGATCCCATCCAGGATTTGATTCACTTCGTTGAGATTAATGTCGCCGTTCTCATTATGGAAAACGAGAATGCCTGGAGTACCCTGTTCATTCGGGAAAAACTCCTCCGTTTTTTGCTGGGCGATCATGGATTTTGCCTCATCCGGCAGCGATTGGAAGTTGTTGATTTTGTAATCGCCCAGCTGCGGGCCTGCACTCAAGCCAAGCATCAGCACCAGCCAGGCAATGATGGTAATCCACATCCCGCGTTTCGTTGAAACCCAGTCTGTGATAGAATAAAGCATTTTCTTCATGAATATTTCCTCCTATGTTCTTTTCTAAAATCTATCTTCAGCACTCTCTCCCGATCCTTCAGGGTTACAGAATTCGGATTGTGCCTGAACAAGGAACATCATAAACTATGAAAATAAACACAACCTCAACTTTCAGTTACAATTCACAAGAGGATTCTAACAAGTAAAAAGAGAATGATAAGGAAGGCATTTAAAACAGGAGGCAATGCATGGATTTCTATGACAAACTAAAAAGCAAAAAAATACAAGTCAGCAAGACAGAAGACTTCGGTTATGACTTAAGACAAAAGTGGGAGGCTGCCTTTGCATCACATTTAAGTCCAAAGGAAAAAAGGCAGATATTTCTTCATGATAAAGGCGGAGCGAGCGGTTATTTGTGGCATTTGTTCAGTTATGAAAAAAGAAAATGTGAAAAGGAAGAACAAGCGGAACAGGCATTCGACAAACAATATAAAGATACTTGCCTGATTTTCTTCCAGCATTCAGATGAGGTGTGGATGGTAAAGGGTGCATCGGATTTGAAGGCTAAAGACTTGTTGATGACCGATGGTGAATATGCGGATCTATATATTGTCGACCGTGACTATAAATGGACATTCGTCGTCACTCATGAGCAAGGATGGATTGGTCCGTTTTTTTGCAGGAGGGGTAAGTAGGTATGTTCATAAGAAAACTAGTCTCCGCATTAGGAGCGACAATGATGATGGTGATTCTGTTCTTAATCCTTGATGAATCAGGTGTAGGGCTATTTTTAGGAATGTACATCCTGCCGATTATCTTAATCTATGGAATTCTGTCTTCAATCTTATCTGATATTCTCATGCGTAGGACAGGAGGGGTAAAAAGAATGGCAGCTGCGGGATTCATTCATATGTTCCTCGGGGCGCTATTCGTTGCCGTACCGACTTTTATATTTGATGCTGATAACGGAAACTGGATAAATAGTGTATGGAACAACAGCTTCTTCTTTTTTACCGCTGTAGTGTCGTCTTTCATCTTCTGGTGCTTTGATGAAGCAATCAAAAGTGAGTGGTTTGGTCTTTTTAGAGGGAGATGTCTTGGAATATTAAAAAGGATTGGAGATATGAGAGTATAGCCAGGTGAGATTCAACTTAATTAAAGGACAGGGAGGATTGTAATATGCCAGATATTGAAGAAGAATACCAGAGTGGGTTCGAAATGGAAGTAAATGCGCCTTACTCACTAAATTATTTAATTACTATTCAAAACATATACTTAAACAGCAAGAATAAAGATGCTGAAAGACCTTTGTTTCCATATGTCGATAGTTCAACTTGGGGGATTCTTGAGGGAGAATTTGAAGAAACTTTTGCTGAAGTCTGGAAAGCATCGGTCGAAAAGAATTCCCGAGATCATATGTATGACCACAATGGAATACTTCAATTTGATAAAGAATTATATCAAAAGTTGTTTAAAAAGAATGAATCGGGTTCATTCGGCTACTCAGAAAGTGTGAAGTCCTTTTTAGCCTGGTGGAACGGACTGCATGGAAAAATAGCCATTGAGGGCGTGTTTGATCATGACAAAATGGAGAAGGTCTACAAAGAGTTATCTGCATCAATAGAAACCAATAAACGATTAAGGATCCATTTAATCTATGACAACCCCGTATTAGCTGCCAGAAGCGAACGTTCCTGGTATGCAGTGGTAGCTATTGGAGATGTTTTTATACCTAAAAAACGTCCAGAGTTATTATCGAATTTATTAATGTGTTGTAAGGGTATAGTTTAAATTTGTGATTAATGAATGGAGGTAACCTTTTGTTTTTATATCATATAGTTATTGAAGATGATCGAGACTTAAGTATATGCCGCAAAGGGTTTTAAAAGAAGGATTAAATCGTACAACAGCAACAAGATGGTATTCAAGAGGTGCGAATTTTTTTCCAGAACTGACAGATCGTTTCAGGCCAGAAAATTTACCAAAATGGATTGATTTCAAAATTGCTTTCGGTGCAGATTTGGAACCCTATGAAAAACCTTACTATCGATTTCCAATGTTCAGTGAAAAGATTTTAGTTTTTAATTTCGATATATCAAGTGATTTATTCGCCCATCTGGAGGATCTTTATGATGGAGGAAAAGGGCACTTTGTTAAAGGATTACCATCAAAAGAGGAATTAATGAAAGAATACTGGAAAAGTATGATTCCTTTTTCCGAGTTCTTGAAGCACAAACCCTTTGATAACCCTGAAGTTACATTTTTGAACAAGTTCCAGCAAAGCTATTGACTTTATGGAGTAAAGAATTGAGGATGCATTTTTAGGGATTTGATTTGTACAGGGGGTATTCTATGCGAAATACCAGGATGAAATATTACGTCGGAATGTTTGCTGCAATTGTCATTACAGCCCTGATTTTATTGTGGTATTATAGGATTCCTTTGTCAGCGGATGATGTATTAAAAGGAATGGACAGTGTAGATAAAATTAATTTTGGTGATTATAGAGATGAAAGATATGATCATGTCTATAATATTGATATTGAGGATGATGAAACAATAAACAAAATAATGGGTGAGTTCTCCAAAAGTCAATATACTAGGGTACCATATAAAAGTATAATAAATGACGGCCGATATTTATCAATGGTTATCATACATAAAGGAACGAAGCAAATCTATAGAGTTGGAATCAATGACCAGGGTTATCTAAATATTGAAGATGACGCAACCTATAAATCACTAAAAATAATTCGACTATTTTTAATGAACTTAAAAAACTTTTGGTCGTTGGGAACGCCCCATTTTATGAAAACGATAAAGGAAATTAGTTAATTTTGCTGAAACTGCCGAATCAGCTGCAACTTCAAATTGAGGATCAGAGATCTTGCCAATGGTTCTGAATTAAGGAAGAGACCTTTCTAAGGTATTGAATTATGAATAATCCCTTCTCAAATAATGAGATGGGATTTTTTGCGTTTTCTTATCAATTCTTAAGCTGAATGTACATGTTAATCAGAGTGGTAAGTGCCAAAAAAGTTCGAGTTGCAATTCGAATCTGTACACTCCTTTATTTGAATTAAATACTACACACAACGAACAATGTATATACTGAATTAAGGTTAATTTTGGAATGTACTATTAACAATAGGTTAATAATGTTAATCTAGTTATGAAACTATTATAGGAGAGTCCTAAAATGAAAATGTATTATTTAATCCTACTTTTAACAACCATTTTTATGGTTGGTTGTACCAACGTAGAAGATTCATCTACTAAAGATGGAAAAAAAGATCCAAAAGAATTAACCACAGTTAATACTTCTGAAAATAGTGAAGAAGAAGAAACTACGGTTGTCGATGAACCAGTAGAAGAGGAAGAACCAGCCCAATCAAATGATGAACTGTTTTCAGGATACAAATTAATTGAAGTTGATGGTGGCGATTTGTCAGGATATCGTGAACCTAATGTCGTCGTTGACATTGGTTTTGGAGACCGTGAATATTGGGCATTTACGAATGAATACAGGCAACTAGTACGTGTCATTGCTGACGAAATCATTCTGCAAGATGACCTTAACGAACCAGTATTATCTTCGGGCAGATACTACTCTGATGAGGCAAAGGTTCCTGGTGTCGAAAGTGACGTTTTAGATGAAGGGCATATCATTGCTGATTCTCTTGGAGGGGTATCAAATGCTTATAATATTACCCCGCAAGATATTACGCTCAACCGACATGGTGATCAAGCTTATATGGAAAACGTGATTCGTAGCGCAGGCGGAGTCACTAATTTTGAAGCAATTATCACATATCCAAATACGGAAACGCAGATTCCTTCAAGTTATCAGTACACCTATACTTTAATGGGTAATGTGATCGTTGATACATTTGACAATGTGAACCCTGATGAAGTAAACGAATCACTCGGTTTAACAGGCAGTGAGCCTTCAGATTCAACTAGTCCAAACACAAACGGTGATATCTCTAGTGTTGATACAAACGGTAATGGACAGGTGACGATTAAAGAAGCAAAAGAAGCAGGTTTCAGTATGCCAATAACCAGTGATCATTGGTTATACCCCTATATGGACGATCGTGATAACGACGGTATGGTTGGTGAGTAAGACACTAGACCTTTGAGGCAAAATAAATGAACGAAGAACATTTTCCTTGTTGGACGATTTAAAACGAAGGATTGTTTGTACAGGAACAGCTGAATTTAATGGTCATATCATCTAAATTTGTATGTTGAAAATAAAAAATTTTTCACTAACCGGTGCGTATCTTATATTAGCAGCC
>NZ_BAUW01000122.1 GCF_000517385.1 Mesobacillus boroniphilus JCM 21738
ATTTCGGTCCGCCTAATGAAGTCAAAGAACGACTTCACCGGACGGCCCTCCAGCGCTTTTCGGGGCTAGACAAGGCGCTTTCGCTTTTCTATACTTGATCGCTTCCGAAGAAGTTCTTAAATGCCTGCAGTGTTGTATCACGGTTCAAGGCTGCGATTGAAGTTGTCAATGGAATGCCTTTAGGGCAAGACTGGACGCAGTTCTGTGAGTTACCGCAGTTTGCAAGTCCGCCGTCTCCCATGATTGTTTCAAGACGCTCGCCTTTGTTCAAAGCACCTGTTGGGTGGGCGTTGAAAAGACGAACCTGTGATAATGGCTGTGGCCCGATGAAGTCTGACTTGTCGTTTACATTAGGGCAAGCCTCAAGGCAGACTCCACAAGTCATGCACTTGGAAAGTTCATATGCCCACTGACGCTTTTTCTCTGGCATACGTGGACCAGGTCCAAGATCGTAAGTACCATCGATTGGGACCCATGCTTTAACACGCTTCAAAGAATCGAACATGCGGCTGCGGTCAACCTGAAGGTCACGGACAACCGGGAATGTTCTCATTGGCTCAAGCCTGATTGGCTGCTCCAGCTGGTCAACCAGGGCAGAACATGACTGGCGAGGGCGGCCATTGATGACCATTGAACACGCACCACAAACCTCTTCAAGACAGTTCATATCCCAAGCAATCGGAGTCGTGGCTTCACCTTTTGAGTTCACAGGATTACGTCGGATTTCCATCAGTGCCGAAATGACGTTCATATTTGGACGATAATCTAAAACAAACGTCTCCTCATAAGGGGCTGATTCAGGAGCATCCTGACGGCTGATTACAAAAGTAACAGTTTTATTCTCTGACATGCCTTATTACTCCCCCTTCTTCTTAGAGTAATCGCGCTTACGCGGTTTGATTAATGAAGTATCAACTTCTTCATAGTGGAAAGCTGGAGCAGAGTTTGCATCAACAAACTTCGCCATAGTTGTTTTCAAGAAATCTTCATCGTTACGATCCGGGAATTCTGGTTTATAGTGAGCCCCCCGGCTTTCGTTACGGTTATATGCACCAATTGTGATAACACGCGCAAGCTGAAGCATGTTTTGAAGCTGGCGTGTGAACACAGCACCCTGGTTGCTCCATTTCGCAGTATCGTTGATGTTGATATTCTTATAGCGCTCCATCAACTCGACAATCTTCTCGTCTGTTTTCAGAAGTCTATCATTGTAACGAACAACGGTTACATTGTCAGTCATCCATTCGCCAAGCTCTTTGTGTAGGACATAGGCATTTTCAGTGCCATCTAGTGACATGACATTGTCCCACTTCTCCTGCTCCATCTTAACAGCATCATCAAATAGTGCTGAAGAAACAGCATCTGAGCTCTTTTCTAGGCCGTTGATATAACGGATTGCGTTTGGACCTGCTACCATACCGCCATAGATTGCAGATAATAGTGAGTTAGCACCAAGACGGTTCGCACCGTGCTGTGAATAGTCAACCTCACCTGCAGCAAACAGACCTGGAATGTTTGTCATTTGATCATAGTCAACCCATAGTCCACCCATAGAATAGTGAACTGCAGGGAATATTTTCATAGGTACTTTTCTTGGGTCATCACCCATGAATTTCTCATAGATTTCAATGATACCGCCAAGCTTTATATCAAGCTCTTTAGGATCTTTATGTGAAAGGTCAAGATAAACCATGTTCTCGCCATTGATGCCAAGCTTTTGGCTTACGCACACATCGAAGATTTCTCGTGTAGCGATGTCACGAGGAACAAGGTTTCCATATGCAGGATACTTCTCTTCAAGGAAGTACCATGGCTTGCCATCCTTATAAGTCCAAACTCGTCCACCTTCACCGCGGGCAGATTCACTCATCAGGCGGAGTTTGTCATCCCCCGGGATTGCTGTAGGGTGAATCTGGATGAATTCACCGTTAGCGTAATATCCTCCCTGCTGGTAAACGATTGCAGCAGCAGAACCTGTGTTGATAACTGAGTTCGTTGTTTTACCGAAAATGATACCGGGGCCCCTGTTGCCATCATGACGGCATCAGCAGCAAATGAATTGATTTCCATTGAAGTCAGGTTCTGTGCTACGACCCCGCGGCAAACCCCTTCTTCGTCCTTGATTATTCCGAGGAATTCCCATCCTTCGTACTTCGTAACCAATCCAGCCACTTCATGACGGCGTACCTGCTCATCCAAAGCGTATAGAAGCTGCTGCCCAGTTGTTGCACCAGCAAATGCAGTACGGTGGTGCTGCGTGCCTCCGAAGCGGCGGAAATCAAGCAAACCTTCCGGCGTACGGTTGAACATAACTCCCATACGGTCAAGAAGGTGGATGATGCCAGGCGCTGCTTCAGCCATAGCCTTAACCGGAGGCTGGTTCGCAAGGAAGTCACCGCCGTAAACTGTATCATCAAAGTGCTCCCATGGAGAGTCACCTTCACCTTTAGTGTTTACTGCACCGTTGATTCCGCCTGTGCACATACAGAGTGGGAACGTTTTACCGGCACAAGAGAAAACAGTTCTACAGGAGTTCCTGTTTCTGCAATTTTTATTGTAGCCATTAAGCCAGCTAAACCGCCGCCGACTACGATCACCTTACCTTTACTCATCGTGACTCACTCCCTTAAATCCATGTCTGTCTTTCAAATCCGATCAAAAGTAAATCTTTTTCAGCATATAGTCCTGGAAAAGGTTTTATACGAATGCCAGGATTGCGCGGACACCTACGATGGAAAGCGCAATGAAAACTCCGATAGTGACGTAAGTGGAAATCACTTGCGAACGCGGTGTTACCGTGATTCCCCAGCTTACGAAGAATGACCATAATCCGTTCGCAAAGTGGAAAGTAGTTGAGATGACACCAATTAAATAGAACCAAAGCATGAATGGAGAAGAAAGTATCGTTTCCATCATCTGGAAGTTAACTTCTGCACCAAATGCTGCGGCAATACGGGTTTCCCATACATGCCAAGCTACGAAGATCAAAGTGATCACACCAGATACACGCTGAAGCATGAACATCCAGTTTCTGAAATGGCTGTATTGGCCTATATTGTTTTTAGCCGTAAAAGCAATATAAAGACCATAAATTGCATGGAATAATAATGGTAAGAAGATAATGAAAATTTCTAGAAAATACCTAAAAGGCAACTGCTCCATAAAATGTGCTGCTTTATTGAATGATTCTTCTCCTCCTGTAGCAAAATGGTTGACTACAAGGTGCTGCATTAGGAACAGACCTACTGGAATGACACCCAGCAAAGAATGCAGCCTCCGCCAATAAAACTCTTGTCTACCTGCCATATGTATACCCCCCTTGAAATTTGGCCGTGATGTTCAGGCTTCTCTCCCTATCTCTATTAAAATAACAGATTGATTCAACCTAACATCAAAAATAAGCATTTCTTACAATTATGTGACATGTTCATTTTACTCCCATCATTATAGAGCGTCAAGAAAACGGATACATAAAAATGCTTATATGAATAAAATTTTTAAAACATATTGATATTGTAAAAACACCACTTTCTAATTATTCCAACGCGTAAAAGAGTATATTAAAATAATACTATTGCTCATTGGACACAGCAGATTAAAATTTCCCGGAACTATAATTTTTGGATACTAAAGTTTCGGGTATGGTATAAACATGGAAAAATTTTATAAAATTTCTTATGCCAAGCAAAATTCAACAACTTTTAATTTAATGTTTTCACGGCAAATTGTTTATAATAGAGTGATAGAAAGAGGGGAGAACATGAGCGAAATAACTACATCTGAGCAAAAAACTGAGAGCGAGCCACTGGCTGTCCCTGCGTTTGGATACGAATTGATCAGGGAAGTCCTTCTGCCGGAATTGCTTGGTAAAGATACGCAAGAAATCTTGTATTGGGCCGGAAAACGCCTTGCCCGAAAGTTTCCATTAGCAAACCATGACGAAACCATCCGCTTCTTCCTGGATGCCGGCTGGGGCAAACTTACCATCAAAGAAGAATCCAGAAGAGAAATGGTGCTTGAACTTGGCAGCGAAATAATATCCTCCCGACTGAAAAACAACCCAAAAACCACATTCCAGTTAGAAGCAGGCTTCATCGCCCAGCAAATGGAACAACAGAAAAAAGTTACAGCCGAAGCTTTCGAACACCCAAATAAAAAATCATCAAAAATCCTGTTCACGATTAAATGGGATAAGAGTGATCATATTGATGAGTAAACCATCGAGTGATTAACCCAGCCAGGGCTGTCATTCACTATTTAAATCGAACGCATATAACCTAATAAAGTTGACCGGGCACAGTGAAACCCTTCGCTGTGCCCCTTGGTATGCTTTAGGCTTCTTTTCTGGACTATTATAGTGACGATTTTTCCTCAGGAGCATTTTTTCTTTTATGTGACCTTTACCTCTGCCTTTTAACTCTAAAGGGCACAATATTCCCTTTTATGTGACCGATTGATCTTCCTTTTTATTAAACAGGGAACATTTCTACCTTTTATCTGCCGGTTGCTCTCGCTTCTGGTAAACGGGGAACATATACACAAATAGCCTTCCCAATTACGCGCACCGGGAAAGCTATTTTTCTCCTGATTAATTCGTCTTAACAGCTTCAGAGTAAAGCTCAAATGCTTCATGCAAGGATTCGACTGCCTTCACCATTTGTTTTTCTTCAACTACGGTGGAGACTTTGATTTCGGATGTGCTGACCATCTTCACCTGGATACCGTGTCCTTCAAGGACTTCGAACATTTTGGCAGCTACTCCCGGATTTGAAACCATTCCTGAACCTACGATTGAAACCTTCGCCAGGCCAGTTTCTGATTCGACTGCTTGATAATTCAATGCTGCTTTATTGCGTTCTAATACATCCAATGTCTCGGACAGATCGTTGCTCTTGATTGAGAATGATATGTTTGCAGTCCCTGCTTCTGTACGGCTTTGGACAATAATATCGACATTGATGTGGTTCTGTGCAAGTGTTGTGAATATAGTAGAAAGTCCTTTTAATGAAGTGCTTACTCCAAGGACTGATACTCTTGTAATTTTGTCTTCAAATGCTACTCCACGTACGATTAGATTTTGTTCCATTTCATTCTCCTCCTCGATGATCGTGCCTCTTTCTTTTTCCATGCTGGATCTTACTTCAAGTGGCAATCCATAGTTTTTCGCAAACTCAACCGCACGCGGATGGAGCACACCAGCCCCCAGATTTGCCAGTTCAAGCATTTCATCATAAGAAACACTCAGCAATTTTCTCGCGCTTTTCACATATCTAGGATCTGTCGTGAACACGCCAGTCACATCGGTATAGATATCGCATTTATCAGCCTTTAAAGCCGCCGCAAGCGCTACTGCCGTTGTATCTGACCCTCCGCGTCCAAGTGTGGTGATTTCACCATCATCCGTTACTCCCTGGAATCCCGCGACAATAACCACCTTGCCACTCTCTAAATCTCTGGCAATCCTGTCGGTCTCAATATCGACAATCCGGGCGTTCCCATGTACAGCTTCAGTTTTGATTCCGGCCTGCCAGCCTGTATAGGAAACAGCATCGATCCCATTCTGCATCAATGCCATGGAATAAAGCGCAATGGTAATTTGCTCTCCCGTTGTCAAAAGCATATCCATCTCTCTTTTAGATGGAGCGCTTGAAATATCATTCGCCATATCGACAAGATGGTCCGTCGTCTTGCCCATTGCTGATACAACTACGACTACATTGCTGCCGTTCTGCAATTCTTCTGCTGTCCGGCTTGCTGCGTTCCTGATCCTTTCGACACTTCCCACTGATGTTCCGCCAAATTTCTGTACAATCAATCCCATACGTTTCCCCTGCCTCTTCATTCTGTATTTTTGCCTCTAATAGAGCTTCATGGCTACGCCGCATATGTATCTTTCCCAAAGACTTCTATTAAAAAAGCCCTTAAAAAACAGAAAAAGCAATGGAAGTGGCTCCCATTGCTTGATAAACGTGTATATACGCTGCAACATGAGATAGCACTCCAAGATGGCAATCTTGACAATCCAGCGTTTATTCAACGAAGGACCAGCGAAAAAATGGATAGGCATTTCCCCACTTCGGCGAACATCCCCTTTCAAAGGCCATCAATGAATCCTACAATTCTCCGGGCTTTTACTCTTGAAGCTCGCACCTCTATCTTCACTTTAATGCTCTAAAGTGATAGCTATATGAAATTTTTATCATTATAGCACAGAAAAAAATAGAATGCTACATTAATTCTGTAATTTCTGATACAGTTCCTCCGCTACATTCGCTGGCAGGCCGGCAGCATTCAGCTCTTCCAAAGAGGCTTCCCTCATTTTTTTCACAGAACCGAAATGCTTCAACAGAGCCTTCTTGCGCTTTTCGCCAATGCCAGGAATGTCATCAAGCAGTGATTGAAAAGCACTTTTGCCTCTTAGCTGGCGATGGAAGGTAATCGCGAACCTGTGGACTTCATCCTGGATTCTTTGCAATAGATAAAACTCCTGGCTGTTTCGCGGCAGTTCGATCACCTGCAGCGGGTTGCCGTAGAGAAGCTGGGAGGTCCTGTGTTTATCATCCTTGGCCAGGCCGGCTATCGGAATGTCGAGTCCCAATTCATTTTCCAGCACATCACGTGCTGATTCAATATGTCCTTTTCCGCCATCAATGATAATCAAATCCGGCAGTGGCAAATCCTCTCTCAAAACACGTGTATACCTGCGCCTCACGACTTCCCTCATGGATTCGTAGTCATCCGGGCCTTTGACTGATTTAATCTTATATTTGCGGTATTCTCTTTTTTCAGGCTTGCCGTCAATAAAAACAATCATCGCAGATACCGGATCGGTCCCCTGGATGTTAGAGTTATCGAAAGACTCGATTCGATGAGGGGTGTAGATGCCCATTTGCTTACCAAGGTTTTCAACAGCGTTGATGGTCCGTTCTTCATCGCGCTCGATTAATGAAAACTTCTCTTTCAGGGCGATACCAGCATTCTTGGATGCTAGGTGGACAAGCTCCTTTTTCTTTCCTCTCTGTGGTTTGAGGACTTTCACTTCAAGCAGCCCCTCGGCCAGTTCAAGGTCCACACCCTCAGGAACCAATATTTCCTTCGGCCTGAAATGCTCATTTTTCGAGTAAAATTGCCCCAGGTATGTGAGGATATCTTCTTCAGGTTCATTGTGGATTGGGAACATCGAAACCTCTCGTTCGATCAATTTCCCCTGACGGATAAAAAAGACCTGTACACACATCCAGCCCTTGTTGACAGCATATCCAAACACATCCCGGTCGGTAAAATCTGTTGTAGTCATCTTCTGCTTTTCCATCGTCGCCTCAATATGGGCGATCTTGTCGCGAAATTCCTTGGCACGTTCAAAATCAAGTTCTTCGGCAGCCGCAGCCATTTTCACCGTCAAATCTACCTTTATTTCTTTATATCCCCCGTTGAGGAAACGTGTAATCTCATCTGTAATCTGCTTATACTCTTCCTTGCGTACGTCCTTGACACAGGGAGCAAGGCACTGCCCCATATGATAATAAAGGCATACTCGGTCAGGCAGAGTAGAACACTTACGGAGCGGATAAATCCTGTCCAGCAGCTTTTTCGTCTCATTGGCCGCCTGTACATTTGGATACGGACCAAAATATTTGCCGCTGTCCTTCTTTACTTTTCGCGTAATGATCAGCTTTGGATGCCGTTCTGCAGTAAGCTTGATGAACGGATATGATTTATCATCCTTGAGCATGATATTATATTTTGGGTCATATTTCTTGATCAGGTTAATTTCAAGAAGCAGTGCTTCCATATCGGAGGAGGTGACGATATACTCAAAATCCTCAATTTCGTTAACAAGACGGAGCGTTTTTCCATCATGTGATCCTGTAAAATAAGAGCGCACCCTGTTCTTCAATACTTTCGCTTTCCCAACGTAAATGATGGTCCCTTGCCTGTCCTTCATTAAATAACAGCCTGGCTGGGCAGGGAGAAATGCCAGCTTATTTCTGATCTGTTCATTCATGCCGTTCACCTCCTGTTTCGGTGTCCATTTATATAAAATAATCTTATGATAGGCTGGGGCAAAAATTCTATCTGAAGTAAATCACTCTATTTTCTGGAGCTTTCCACCAGGATGTGCCTCCGCTTTCAATATTCTGGGCAAAAAGTGCCCAAACACCATATGCGAACAGCTGCAATGCACCCAAGTGAAAACTGCATTTCTTTATAAACACTACTATTCAATGCTGGCAAAAAATTAATATGCCGATAACTATATATAATACCATCAAAACAGTTGTTCGTGAAAGATTCCCACCACAAAATGTTGGTAAACAAGAATGCTTTCATCCTTGCCCACATAGACAGTTCATTTGATAACGAAGTACCTCATATTCTTGAAAATTAAACTAATGCTGATTTGGTGTATATGCCAAAAAATCATTTCTTCAGCACTCTCAAATGCACCCTTATGAGCAATGACAACTAGACATAAGGGTCTGTTTAACTGCTAAAAGCACCCTTATGTGGAACAACACCACGGCATAATGCGTGTTTAATAAGAAAAGCGCAAGCGCTTGGTCAGCCCCGACAATCGTTGGAGGGCCGCCCGGTGAAGTCGCTCTTTGACTTCATCGGGCGGACCGAAATCGAAAAGTATAGCCGACTGTCCAGAAACGCAGAAACTGGAGACTCCGACAAAGAAGCGCATTTTGCTTCTGCCGGCGGAGTT
>NZ_BAUW01000121.1 GCF_000517385.1 Mesobacillus boroniphilus JCM 21738
CAATAAGGAGTTCAACAAAAACATACTAAGATTAGTAGTGCAGACCAAGGCATTGGTTGGCACTACTATTTTTTATATAGTATAAATGAAGATTAGGTCGGAACCGCCTTTGGGATTTAGAATCCGTAACAAAAACTGACCTTCTTCACTTACCTTATTTGAATCAGGTTTGAGTATGTTGGATCCTTGAGATCGTGTATAAGAAATGGGAATCGATAAGAGTAAGTGAGAGAACTTCAACACACTTAGGAGGGATAAATTGAAACATGTTATTGCTTTTGATGTAAGTATGGGAAAAAGTTACATGGTGATTTACAGTGCTTTAAAGAAATGCATCTTTGAAGGTGAAATTAATCATTCAAGGCCAGACTTTATATCTTTGAAGCATAGAATTGAAGAATTAACCGAGAGTTATGGCGAGCAACCCTATATTGTCTTTGAATCAACAGGGGTTTACTCCAGGCAATTGGAGCGGTTCATGAATGAAAATGGTTTTACCTTTTGTCCGTTAAATCCCCTAGAAGCAAAGCTGCAATGTGATTCTTTACGGATACACAAAACGGATAAGAGCGATGCCCATAAACTAGCCCTTACTCACTTTTCCACTAACAGGTTAAACCGTAAAGGCACTGAAGAACTCTTTCTACAATTGAAGTCATTATCCCGGTTTTACAGTGAACTGGATGATGAGCTATCTGTAATACGCAACCGGATGCATAAAGTGATCCAACAGACCTTTCCTGAGCTGGAAAAGATCTTTACAACGAAATCTGACCTGTTCCTGAACATCGTGCAATTGTTTCCTCACCCTGATTTAGTCCTCCTGCATTCAAAGACGGTAATAAAAAACAAAATCAGAAAGTGTACAGAGAAAAACATATCGCCTGCCAGGGCTGAAAAGAAAGCACTTCAACTTCTTGAAGCAGCACGTATTTCCTACCCGGCTGTTTCATCATCCGACGTGCTTTGTGAACAACTCAAATCCTATGCAAGACGGTATCAGGAACTCCTATCCTCGAAAGAGCGTTGCATCGACGATATGGTCCGGCTGGCACAAAATCGCATTGAATACCATATACTCCTCAGTTTTCCTGGGATCGGACCCAACACTGCAGTTCGCCTAATAGCGGAAATTGGGGATATCCGTCGCTTTGACAACAATAGGCAGCTTAATGCATTTGCCGGAATTGATATACGCCGGTATCAATCAGGAAAGACCTTCTACAAGGACAAGATTAATAAACGAGGCAACAAGCATCTTCGTAAACTTCTATATATCATTGTCCAAAATATGATTAGGCACCGTCGTTTAGGCATAATCACATTGTCGAATACTACGATAAATTAAAAACACAACCCTATAACAAGTGTCATAAGGTTGCGTCCATCGCCTGTGTGAATAAGCTTTTAAAGAGCATTTTCCATCTTATTACACACAAGATGAACTATGATTTCCGGTTAGCCACCCAATCATAGTTACTAAAATCATATCATAACTATATGGTCTAGTAAAAAAAGGAAGATTAGCTAGACCTATTTAGTCTGCATTGCTTTCATATGTTACATAATAAAAATTCAGTGTAGAAGAAGGTTGACTAATCGTAAGAAAAGGCGGTTAATCCTTCCTGGTTCAACGCACCCGATAGTTTAAGTACATTGTTTTACATATTGCTTATTTTTTGCTTTTCAATTCTCTTAATATTTCAGAAACACCCAATGCAATACTTGCATTTAGCATTCCAAACAATGTCCCAAATAGTATCATTCCATCATATTCCCCGACGAAATTCATAACAAAGAAAATAAGGCAAAATGCAAATATTATTAGTCCAAAAATAAATAGAAACCTATCCAAGAATACACCCCCAGTAAAGTCCCCGTCCAATATGAATTATTGTACCTGCTGGTATAACCTCAGTATCTTATAAATTTACATTTATGGCTCCAGTTAATTCTATTCTATCTAAATAAACTTTTCGCATCTTACCCCCGTTTAATCTTATTTTATAGTAAATGCTCATTACTTTTGTGATTTCTTATTGAACTAACCTGCCCCGTTTGTTTAAGTGCAGTTCTTCACAAATTTAAATTATTAAAGGAAGTCTTTCCATTTTTTAAACACGTACTTTTTTCTAGGTCTCGAATAGCCTGGGTTACACACTCCATTAAATAAAGTATTGAATACAAACAAATAAAACGGGGCTTTTTTCGATTTAGTTAAAGTTCAATTGCTATGCCTAATCTTTTCCCTTTTTTATATTTTTCTTTCACTTCTGAAGAATATAGACTTTGATCAATATACAATTTCGCTTTTTTATTCTTGTATTCAGGCTTCACATTAAAGATTAAGGTAATATTTGTTTTTGTTTCAGGCGGTAAATTCCTTAATTTTTCTACATCAAAATCCCCTTCGATGGTTTGGTAATAATCCATACCGAAAGCAAGCTTTGATTCGATTACCTTGATTATGGAGAGATTTTTCTCCGATTCATTGATTATTTCCATTTCCATTTCCACAGGAACGAACTCATAGCCTTCTTCTTTTTGTTCTTCTCCATAATGAAAGTCTTTTACCTCCAAAGCTACATTTTCAAAGGCCACCCTTTCGCCTTTCTTGTGCATTTGGATTTCATAACTCTTTGCAACATCTACATTTACCTGGTAGACGCGTATACCCCAGCCAGCAGCGATGACAATAAAGGCAACTGCTAAAAGAATTATTGTTCCCCTATTCATTGCTTTTCTCCCAGATCGTAATGATCGACAATTTTCCCATTCTCCATCAGGAAAATTTCATCGGATAAGTAGTCCAATTCCTCTTTATCATGACTGGCTATTAAAATACATTTTTGCTCGTTTTTCAAATCCAGTAACAGTTTTTTTAATTCCTCCACCCCATCTGAATCCAACGCATTGGTGGGTTCATCTAAAATGATTAATTCCGGTTTTTCCATTATAGCCTGGGCAAGTCCAAGTCTCTGTTTCATCCCTAAAGAGTACTTTCGATATTTCCGCTTATCTTCCGGATCCAGGCCCACCAGGCGAATGGATTCCCTGATTCGCTCATCGTCAATCAAGTCATTCAGCTCTGCCAGCATCTTCAAATTTTTGAATCCAGTATAATTGTTCAGAAAACCCGGATACTCAATTAAAACACCAACACTGAGAGGGAACGAGGCATCCTTTCCCAATGTTACGCCTCCAACATCCACTGTGCCCTCGGTTGGTATAATTAGACCGCATAGAGCTCTGAATAACATTGTTTTGCCTGAACCATTTTTTCCTCTAAAACCATAAATCTTTCCCTTGTTCAAAGACAAGTTTATATTTTTTAAAACTGGCTGCTTGTTTATTTCCTTCGATACATTATTTGCTTTTACAAAGAACGATTCAGTCATTTCTTTATCCCCCTAGAGAATATCCTTTTTCCTGAAGACACTGTATGCAGCTAGAGAAACCAATATATAGAGTACAACGGAATATACTATTGAAAAATGAAATGTAAGATTATGGTCCGAATCAAATACTGCTTGTTTCAATATCATGGAGTGAATGGCTGGCAACCATTTGATATCGGAAAATGTCGATATCCCGCTTAAGATGATAACCCCAAAGTAAGTAATAAAAGGGGAAATAAATTGGATACAAAGGAGCTGGATACTTGATAAAACTAAGCTAGTCAAAAAATACCCAGTTATGATACGGAAGTCAGCTGACCGGGTGTTATCGGATATTGCAAGGTTGGGTCAATATGGTTGCTAAAAAAGGGAGAAGAACCTATAGAAAAATCATTCAGGACTAGGCCTGAAGATATATAAATAACAAAATAGATTCCTAAATAGATCAAAATATTCTGTGCCAATACCCAGCCCATCTTCGCGAGAATGTAGGATCCCTTCGCATGACTCCTTAACAATAGATAATTGCGATTTTTTTGATCATCAAATAAAAAATCACCAATCAGGAATTGAATATAAAATTGGATAAATACCCAATATACAGGAACTTCATAATCGCTGATGACTCTAATATAGCCATTATCTTTCAGCAAAAAATAAAAGACACCAGAGCTATTGCTTCCAAAGGGTTTCAATTGCAAGCTCGTCGCCACCGATAAAAAAGAAAGGATACAGAAAAAAATGATATATTTATGCTTTCCGTATGACCAACTATAAAGCATGTCCCTTATGATCAGTTTCAATATGACAGGTGTAGTCATGAAAGATAATCCTTCTTTCATATAGCCATCCTGCTACAGCGTAAAATATCAGGGAAAGTACAAGTAAGTACACAGATCGATACAAAGTCAGCAATGGATCGATCCAATTTTGTATGGAAAGTGTTGCCATCATGGTGAATATAGGAATATGCAGAACACCTGTATAATCCAACCCTACAAGGGCTATAAGGATAATCATGATAAATGCGCTGTTTTTAATAAAAATCTTTCAGAAAAAGAACGGCCATGGAAATCATCAAAAAACCCAGTAATTTTGTGATAAAAATAGTCAGGATTATTCTAGTTGAACTTAAATTTTCGCGGATTGATTGGAACTTTTCTTCGTCATCCAATAATATACTGATTGTGCCTTTTGAACTTAACCAGGTATTATCCCAGCCAACGAGCATTCCTCCAATTAGAAATGATATTCCTAAAATGAGAATCGCCAAAAAAATGATAAACAAATAGCCGATACGGCTTGTATCTGCCATATGCGGAACCTGGAATGAAACCTGAGAACATAAAAAGCACTTTCAAGTTTCTCAACCAGTCTAGTCAATATCGTGACAATCACGGGGATAGCCACCAAAAGAAACATATGATGGTTTGTCCCTCCCTGCCATCCTCCAACATCAGCAATCAAATCAAAAATTCCCCTATCCGACCATTCACCTTTTCTCGCAACTACGAGCAAAAACCACAGGGCAAACAGACAGTAAACGCCAACCCAAAACCATACTTTTCTTAGTGAGATCAATCCGGCGATGGAAACACGTAATATGTTAAATCGTTTCATTTCTGCCACCCACGGTATAGTACCAAACAAAACTCCCGAATATCCCTACAAACAATATCACCGGTATCTCCCAAGTCGTCTCAACATTTCCCAAGAACAGTAGACTTAGAGACAGATTTCCTATCGCACTGGAAAGCACATCGATTCCTAAGACAAGTAAGAAAGGTACAATTAAAACAATGTATCGATTTTTAACGAATGTCGAAACGGCTAAACCAATTGAAGCCAGCATCCCGCCGAATAAAAACAGAATAAATAATCTTAGAAGTATGTAAAGGATTGGATGGTTATAAAATAGCTCTGGCCAAAAAGAACCTTGTATGACAAGAGGCATTCCAAAATAATAGTTGTTTTCTATCAAAGGATAAGCAGCCATCTCTCCTATAAAGTTTATGATTAGCGGAAAAACAGCTACCAAACCCCCAATCATAAAATTAACGAAATACCGGATGGTCAAATATTTACCTTTTTCAACTTTGGTCAATACACTTTTAATCAAACCTGTATTAAAATCTTCTGCATAGCATCTGAATAGGCCAGAGAAGCAAGCAGGGGGAAAGTCAATGAATAGACCATATATGTATCACCAATGAAATACATCCAGCTCACAAACGCACTGCGGGGATAAAATACATAAAAATCATCAGATACTCCTTTGGCCATGTATTCACAACGGGAATTAAAGCATATATAAGCCCAGCAAGTATCAGTATCCAGAATATGGGCCTGTTTCTAATCCGATTAAGTTCCATTTTAAGCATTCAATCACCCTACCAAAATTAATCATAGAATTCTTTTTTATCGTAAATTTTCCGGGAAACTAAATAGAATACAGTAATGACCAATATAAAATATAAGAAATTAAACCACTGTTCTTCAGAATCCAGCCAAGTATCTAAATTCATTTTTGCCTTCCCAAGAAATAAACTGAACTGGTTGAATAATATACCGTCGGTTCCTAATATAATGATTGCTGAAAAGAATACTAAAATATTCTTTTTTAGAACTGTTTTTAAAAAGATCACAGCTGTTGCAATAAACAAGACAGATAAAAATCTTGAACTAATTATGCTTCCCCAAACCCTAATGTTTTCAAAATAGGAGATATATTGCGAAAAGGAATCTTTATTCTCGATCAAAAATAAACAGTCCCTTTCTTGCTTGGCCAAAAATTTTCTATATGACCGTTTATAAACCAGGAAGCAACGATTCCGCCCATCATCATCACAACGGTAAAGAATGCACTTAGAAATATTGAAAAAATGAAAAGGCGGTTGAGTAGTTTTCTTTTTTGCTTAATTCTTAAGACCACAATATCTTGTTCATATTTATCTATCATCGTTGGAAGCAAAATAGCCAGTATTGGAAGAACACCAAATACGAGAGTCATGATGCTCGCACTCCCGCCCATTCTTAAATTGACTATATATCAAATAAAGAATTGCTGGATTCCTTATCAGCAACTTTGATACTTACAATCATTATGAGCAGGAAATAAGCCATAAAATAAATGGATGTCTTTTGGGGGACATATTTATGAGGGCTCATTACGGACCGTCTCCCCCACTCTTTTCCTGATAATTTTCTATTCCGCTAATGTTGAAATCAAGGTTCGACACTTCTTGGCCACCTGATGTATCCAATTGAAATATCCCATCCTCAATTCCTTTGTTAATAGAAATCTCTTTTAAGTTGAGAGTGAGAATCGCTTCCTTGCTATTCCCGTAAGCTTTTAAATCCAACAACGCACCTGTTTCTTTAGAAACGGTCATTGTAAAAGGGCCAGCTAAGCTTTCGGAAGTGCTATTGGCAATCACCCTTCAATTTGATAAACTGGCATTCCAAATTGATTTCCTTCCTTATAGCTCCAATCGGGGTAATTATTATAAATCAGTGTGTACCATTCACTGTTAATCACAACGTCATTGAATAAACTCAGGTAATGGTTTTGTTTATTCATATCCGTATCTTTCGTGAATAGACCCTGATTTGGTTTTTGCCGAATAGCAATGCCATCTTTATATAATAAATTGATTTCCTCAACCACCTTGCCATTCTTTGTCTTTACATAATCTGCTTTATTACTCATCTTGGCTAGATCCAAGTGAAAAGTTATATGTGCAACTTCTCCTTTGCTCTCATCACCATATTCAAATACACCTTGAGCATTTCGAATATAATCCCATGAAAAATACATTTTCTTCACAATTTCAAATTGAGTTGGATACTTCCTTGCAAAATCTTCTTCCGCTTTCATCGCGAAAGGAAACTCAGATTCTTTCACTTGATCAATGTGTTGAGTGTTTTCTTTAGCAGGGCTCCCAGCATCTTTACTAATCACATTTTCTTCGGCCATATACTTACTTTTAAGAGTAGGATATACCTTGATTCCTATTAAAATTAATGCTAGCAGCGTAACAAAAATAATTGGGAGTATTTTTTTAAACATGTTTACTCCTCCTAGTATTCCTTACTTTGAACCGATGGTTAGAAAGAATTTTTCCAACCACCGGCCTTGTTTAAACCAAGTTAAAGAGAATCCGGGCTCCAAAGTCCTGAACCATAAAATCCATTAGGGTCAGCGCCTCGTGTTGCTTTAATCCGCACTTTCACACCTGCGCCATCGTCTTCATAAGCATAATTAGATAGGTAGCGTCCCTGATTAATGTTGACACTGCTAAATGAGTAATACCATGTCTTTGAGAAATTTGTATAATTCTCTCTGACTACAGAAGCTGTATAAGTAGGATTGGTCCCTCCTTGAAGCTTTTGCAGCTTCATATATGCCGACGTATTATCATCCTTAGCTCGTGCTGATGTATAGGCAACATTAGTCCCGATATCAAAATTAAAAGTAAATGCAGTATCATAGTAGTTACTTGCAAAAGAAGTCATTGAAGCAATAGATAAAGTCAATGCTCCTGCTAATACAGCGGAATAAAGTTTCTTTTGAAAAGTCATCTTATCCTCCTAAAATTTATTGTAACCGGTTACTAGATTCAGTGTAGCATGATATTCCATAAAAAGGAATTAGTTTTTCGTCTTAATATATTCATTAATAGCAAATTTGTATTAAATATCAAAAAGAAGAAAAATGTTTCCCAACATCATATTATTATAAAATAAACATTCATGTTTAAGGCGCTATATGGATACTTTACCTTTTCATTTCTTTTGTATTTCATTATGCAGAAATTTTCCCAACATGAAATTTAGATGTTTTTCTACATAATTAGACATAGATACACCTGTAAAACTACCAATATTTGAAAATAATTTAGGAATGAAGCACCATTATCGTTTTCGTTTTATGTTTAGGTAGTTTTCTCCTGACAAAAAGGAGGAAGATAACTTCAAATTGGCATAAAACTTCTTTATCCCCAAGCCAGATGATAATATAACTAATTAAGGGTTCTACTGTTTTATTCCATATTATTTTGATACAAATAAGAGGCAATGAAAGGGAAAACTTTTTGTCCATTTACATCACCCTAATTTATTTTTAGGCTAATACTCACTAAAGCAATATAGATCTATCCTTATTCCACTAACCTGCTCCGTTTGTTTCTGTAGTGCTTTTACTAATTTTAATTATGTTTATAAACACTACATACTACCGATAGGTATGTGTTTTAAATCTTAGTTAATAGAAAATAATTATGCAATTTTACTATTTTTAATTATAATAAAAACGCCTGTTTATT
>NZ_BAUW01000120.1 GCF_000517385.1 Mesobacillus boroniphilus JCM 21738
CTCGGAATTGTGACAGGTTTGAGGTCAAAGCCAGAAAAGCTGTCAAGAAAAAGCCAGAATTGTGACAGGTTTGAAGGGAAAACGAGAAAAGCTGTCAAGAAAAAGCCAGAATTGTGACAGGTTTGAAGGGAAAACGAGAAAAGCTGTCAAGAAAAGCCCGGAATTGTGACAGCTTTGAAGGGAAAGCCAGAAACGCTGTCAAGATAAATCCAGAATTAAGTCAGATTTGACAGAGAAGTGAGAAGTCCTGTCAAAATCAAGCTTTAATCACATTAGCTTTTAACACAAAATCTCGAAATCACTCCCCAAGCAGACCAACGCCCTCCTTATCCACATTTCCACTATATAAAAGAAGTAAAAATATTTCGAAATAACTATCTAGGAAAAAAGGTCTATTTTAGCTAAATATGGTACAATTAATAAAAAGTTCTAGTCATCTTGTGAGAGGATTGAAACCTATGGCCCGCCGTGTTACTAGCATATTAGACAACCTGCTTGGTTGGGGAAAAATAATGTTGCCGCATTCTACAATATGTTATTACCCTCCACAGTTCATTTTGCGGAACCCTGTCGTTTCTGGGGTAAAGAAAGCCTTTAACAATGGCTTTGAAGTTGCTGTTATTGCATACACCATCAAGAATCACCAGGAGCTTGCTTCACAGCTTGGTGAGGAGAGCTGGAAGTTTCATAAGGCTTTGAAACGGCACTTTAGAAGCGTTATTGAAAAGGAAATCGACAAAGAGGACATGATTGTCCTGCATGATTACTATAGCGACAGCCTGAGTCTGTTCATGCGGATTGACCATAACAGGTACTGTATCTCTGAAATTGATGTGAAAATGAAGAAAATCCTCAGGGAAGCGGAGAGCAGGATTTTTCAGGAGTATCCTACTGTCCAGCCTATCTTTGATACTGGGTTTATTTTTATCGATAAATCGGTGGATTCCGTTCACGGAGCGGTCTTAAAGGCGCATCAGCAAGCCTTTGCGATGGCTGAAAAGCGAATCCAAACCGAATTCAACGAAATGGTTTATGAAATGAAAAGAATTATTGCGCAACAGAATATCAAGCTTTTAGCACAGCCAATCATAGACGTCGCGACTAAGGAAATCCGGGCGTGGGAGATGCTGACGAGAGGGCCGGAGGGAACTGCGCTAGAGAGTCCATTGCAGCTTTTCTCTGTTGCGCGGCAGACGAATACGCTCTATGACCTGGAAATGATCGTGTTGAGAAAAACGCTTGATCAAATCACTTCGACTGGTTGTCGGGATGATATTTTTATCAATTTCACTCCGATCACCCTTGGGAATTCCCGATTCGTCCGGGACCTGAAAAACATGATGCAATCATATGACACGATCCAGCCCAACCAGATTACCTTGGAAATTACCGAGAGGGACTCGATTGAGGGAATCGAGAATTTTATCTATAATATAAAGGTGTTAAGAGGAATGGGAATCAAAATAGCGGTTGATGATACTGGAGCAGGATATGCCAGCTTGAATACGATAAGTGAAATCATGCCGGATGTCATCAAGATCGACCGTTCCGTCATCGAAAATATTGATAAGAACTCTGTGAAGGAGTCAATGCTGAAAGGACTGCTGCTTGTTGCGAGGGAAGCGGGGTCCACCGTCATTGCGGAAGGGATCGAGAATGAGCATGAGGCATCGGTTCTCTCACGGAACAAGGTTGAACTGGCACAAGGTTATTTTTATGCCCGTCCCGGCTTATTGAAAACCGTCTAGCATCTTATGAGGTGATAATGAATGTACTTTGTCGACAGAGATCAAATCGAAGAAACATTACTGTTTTTAGAGAGACAAATCGACTTTTTTGAAAGCAATGGACCATGGGAAACGCCAATGGAAAAATCAGCCTTGAGCGTGCGGCGCACACGATGGTAGAGGCTGTGCTTGATGTAGGCAACGCGATGATCGATGGCTTCATCATGCGCGACCCGGGAAGCTATGAAGATATCATTGATATCCTGAATGATGAAAAAGTTGTTACTCAGGATATGAGCGCAGGGTTGAAAAAAATCGTCATGTTCAGAAAAATGCTTGTCCAGCAGTATACTGCCGTGGACCATGCCAGCCTGATTGAAACCTTCAAGTCCGAGCTTCATCATCTCAAGCTTTTTTCCGTAAAAGTGAGAGAGTACTTAACGAATGAATTAGGGCCGGTTTCCGCTTTTAAAAAGTAATTAGGACATAAGAGGCCGTTATTTTGCGGTCTCTTTTCTTTTATTCATTAGATGATTGACAATGGCGTGAGGTTTGTCCTTTGCACTCATTGCCCGCCTTATATAAAATAGGAGTATTCGTTTTTAAATGACATGGGAACGATATAGTTAGGAGTGATTATTATGAAAAAATATAAAGGGTATTTAATTGATTTGGATGGGACGATGTATCGGGGATCAGAACGAATCGAAGCGGCTTCTGATTTTATTAAAAGGCTGATTGAAGCGGAAATTGCATATTTATTCGTTACGAATAATTCATCACGTACACCTGCACAGGTGGCGGAAAAGCTTCGCAGCTTTGATATTCCGACGACTGAGGAGCAGGTTTTTACAACAAGCCAGGCAACAGCCAACTATATTCATGAGCAAAAACAGGATGCGACTGTATATGTTATTGGCGAAGAGGGAATCCAGACAGCAATCCAGGAAAAAGGACTGAAATTCGCAGGGGAAGACGCTGATTTTGTTGTTTCAGGAATTGATCGCGGCATTACATATGAAAAGCTGGCTGTCGGATGCCTGGCGGTCAGGAATGGGGCAACCTTCATTTCGACAAATGGGGATATCGCAATCCCGACTGAACGGGGACTGCTGCCGGGCAACGGTTCGTTGACTTCCGTGATTGCTGTATCTACACAAACAGATCCGATTTTTATCGGGAAGCCGGAATCTGTGATCATGGAACAGGCATTAAAGGTACTTGGGACAGAAAAAGAGGAAACACTTATGGTCGGGGATTACTACGATACCGACATCCTTGCAGGAATGAGAGCAGGGATGGACACACTCCTCGTCCATACAGGAGTAACAACCAGGGAACTGCTGAAAGGGTATGAAGAAATGCCAACCTATACAGTGGACTCGCTGGACGATTGGGAAGTTTAAGAAGACAAGCTAAAAAGGGACTTGAGCCGCTGAAGGCATCAAGTCCCTTTTGTTTAAACCAGCGCTTGTCAGGGCTGACCAAGGCGCTTTCGGCTTTTCTTTTAATCCTCTACGTTTGCCGCTCTGTGGGCTAGACGGCTTGAAGCCGCAGCGGCTACTGCTCCTACTATATTATATATCAAAGTATAGTTGGATAAAAATCCAAAAACCCATTATATCAACATTATAACTATTTTTATCCAAATGATAAGTAAATTTAAAGAGTGATTTTACATTATTTAATTATGCATAACTCATAGTGAAAAGGGAAAAGAATATAAAACACCAAATTGACCAGCTAGTTATTACAGGTTATTAATTTTTTCCTTAAGCCCAATGACTGTAAAATAATGCAAACCAAAATTGTAATTTCTATGAACGATGTTAATATGAACTTACATATAATATCCATACAACACTGTTGCAAAGGAGTTTTACAAATGAAAAGACAGACATTGATTTTAGATTTGGACGATACATTAATTCACTGTAATAAATATTTTAGAGATGCGGTAAATCACTTTGCTTCTCAGCTTCAAGAATGGTTTCCTAAATTAACAAAAAAGGAAATAAAAGAAAAACAATTGGAAATTGACATAAAAAGTGTAGAAAAACACGGCTTACACTCTTCAAGGTTTCCAGAATCTTTGGCAACCACTTATAAATACTTTTGTGAAGTCAATAATCGTGCAACTAATGAGGAAGAAATTGAGCGTGTTCGAATAATTGGTCAAGAAGTTTTTCAGATAGAAGTGCAGCCGTTCCCATCTATGTATGAAGTGTTGCAGGAGTTGCAATCACAAGGACATCAGTTATACCTCTTTACAGGAGGGGACGAGGCGAATCAAAATAGAAAAATTATTCAGCTTGAGTTAGAGACCTACTTTGAGGATAGGGTGTTTATATTCGAGCATAAAAACACTGAAGCCTTAAAACAAGTTTTAGACTCAATAAACTATGATAAGAAGTCCACTTGGATGATAGGGAACTCATTAAAAACTGATATTCAGCCAGCAATTGAGTTGGGGATAAACGCTGTCCACATCCCAGCAGAATTAGAATGGACGTTTAATAACAGTTTTGAGATTAAAGAAGATTCAACATCGAACTTTTATACACTAAAGACCCTTAAAGATGTCCCTAGATTTATAAGAGAACACGCAAAATATGACCGTGAGGCAATCTGATATTTCGACATTGGTAAGGTTAAAAACACATTGAGCATTAAATTGTTTATATGAAAGACATCCTATTTGGGTGTCTTTTTAATGGCTTTTTTCGTTGAGATTGTTGCTTTTAAATATAACAAGGTGAAACTTACTTTTTATGGTATTATATTTACAGTAGCTGCTCTACAAACTTAGGGGATTGCGGAATAAGTATTGTTAAAATGGGGAGATTTGTATGAAAAAAGTTCTAAGTGTGTTGCTATTGGGTATTCTTTTCACATTAACGGGATGTATTGGAGAAGATTATGATTTTACACCCCCTAGTGTCACCCTATTCGAAAGTGACATAACCTTAAAAGAAGCAAACATAGATTGGAATTCTGATAAACAGTATCAAAAAGAAACGAAGGACATCCTTCAGTTAGCAAAAAAACAAACACAGAAAAGTGTCAGCCCAAATGAAAAAGACTTGATTATTTTCGATAGCGAAGACTTTAGGGTTGACGAACTAACAATCCACCTATGGAGTGAGGGTGAGAAATCAAAAATCGAACTCGATAAAAATCGATATTTTCACTTCCCTAAAGAGAAGGGGGAATATCTAATTGAAGTTGACTTGCTCACGGACAAAGGGACTGCCGAATATGTAGGGAATGTGGTTGTAGAGTAATATAAATCGGGTGCTTTTTTGAATAACTTATCAAAAACAAATTGATAAATTGGAAAGAAAGAAAAGCGTTTCCGAAAGTGTCCTGAAAAAACTTTTAGACCAAAAGCACACGGTTGTTGTGGACATAGATATTAATGTGTTTAAAAAAGAAATCGAAGATAAAAAAAGACACCAAGAAATTAAAAGTCAATATTTTCAGTTAATTAAAGTTTTTCTGTTGAGACTTGATGTTCATCCAGTGGCGGAAAGCAGCTTCAAACCCATAACATCCACAATTAACGAGAGTGGCAGCGGGGTACCTCGTGCTTTGGTGGCTTATTATTATAGCATTCTACATACAATGAAAAAATATAGTACTTCTACATTTTGTCCAATAATCATTGATTCTCCAAATCAGCAGGACCAGGATGAGAAGAATTTAAAGAAAATGATGGAATTTATATTTAATGAACAGCCTGAGGATTCGCAATTAATTTTAGGTTAGTCGATTTAGGAGACTATGATTTTGAGGGGAATGTAATTGAGTTGACTGAAAAATATCATCTTCTTCAAGAGGAATCATACGAAGAAATTTCAAGAGAAGTTAGAAGTTTATTAGATAAGAGCCTTTTTTAACCTTAATAGGAAAAACAAAAATAACAATAGCTATTATTGGAATGTAAGCTTTTATTAGGATTACTATAGTTATTAGGGGAGATTAATTTCCCATTAATTAGGATTGCTTCGATGGACTATTTTGGGTTTTGATGGAGTCTTGCTAACACAATGAGCAAGGCTCTTTCGTTGTAATTTTTCCATTTGTAAGGTTTTAAATGCATACAGACCACTAAATAAGCTGTAATGTATTTACAAGAACATTCAAGATAAACAAAGATTGTATAAAAAACCTAGATTAGATAAACTAATCTAGGGAGTAAGAACAGCTAATTTCTCTTTCTCTTTCTGTTCTAAATATTGCAATTGCAAATCGTATACTTCTTGTCGAGGTACAAATCCCTTTAGAGACCCTCTCTTAAATAAAGCGTCGAGCTTTTTAACTTTTTTCGTAATCGCACGCTTTAAAGCCTCTTTTTTGATTTCACTATGACTACCATCAACAATGAAAGGAGCTCCTATGAACTCTTTTCTTAAGTAGAACATATTTTGTATAAGCAAGTAATTGTCGTAATGATTGATATCATCCAGGGGATGAACTAAGTCAGGCTTACTCGCTGACAAATTTTTATATTTATCATTCTTGTCGTCATCCTTACTTATAGGGATGCAGTTCACAATATCAGGATTGGTACTATCCTCAATTGCTAAAATCAGAACAGGTCTATTCTGTTTAATAGGAATCTTGTAATTTCCCCAATCACATATAGTATAGAACTCACTAGATAACAAAAAGACTTTAAAACTTTCTGACACGCTATTTACCCCCAGTAACGAGAAAAGAGCAGGAAGAAATCCTGCTCTAAAAAAATTTACGCATCCGTTATATTTAAGTTGCGTACGGACCAGCAACAAATTTACACATCCGTTATGTTTGAGTTGCGTACGGACCAGCAACAGATTTACACATCCGTTATGTTTGAGTTGCATACGGACCAGCAACAGATTTACACATCCGTTATGTTTGAGTTGCATACGGACCAGCAACAGGTATCCTATAAGCTAAGTATACCATACAATTGTATTTTGACAAGAGCTATACATACTTATAAATTTCCTTTAGATTGAAAAGTAAACGTGAGACTTGTGTGAATTTATCTTCTGCAGTGTCAAAGTAAAGTTCTTGGAGGATTTTGATGTACGTTTATTCCTATGATTTAGTTCCGAATGTAGTTATAATAATCAATCATTTGTTGTGACAATCTACATTTAAGATAGTTGAAGCAGGCGAAGTTCTTCTTAACATTATGCTAATTTTATTCATTGCTATTCTTCATTATTAAGAAATTCTTTTAAAAAGTTCTTGAGTTCCTCAAACTCTTCTATCGGCTTCGTATATGTAAGGTTATCTCCAAACAATCCTTTAATAACATCATTCTCCACAATACCTTGTTGGTCTTTTTTCCATTCCCATTTACCCCTTCCACCCGATAAATCATATAATTTGAATGTTCGTATTGGCACTAATTCGTTATCTTCTTTATTTTTTTTATAGAATTCCCACTTCATCGCATCTGTTAAAATAACTTTATTATTATTCTTGGCAGACAAATGACACCTTAGTTCTTTTTTTAAGTTTTCTCCATATTTTTCATAATCTTTCTTATAGATAGGCTGCAGATACGGTGATTTAACCTCTACAACGGCGCGATATTCAACATCGTTTTCTTTATTTAGCCAGTTCCAATTTTTAGTTATTATTAAATCAGGGGTAAATGCCTTTTCCTTCCCCGTTTTATCGATGTATGTTCCGCAATATTGCAAATAATCATGTCTATTCGTGTCTGGTCCTTTTTTTTTCACTATTTTCAATGTCAAGGTCGGCACAGATGGCACTTATAAATTTTTTTAACTACTTCGTTCTGAAAGTTTATTTCTCTTACATCGTTATTTTTTTTATACTTTTCAAACCACCTTTTATAATCATCAAAGGTAACTTCGAAATCATTCATTGTTATCACTCCACAAATTCCTATTTATTTGTATATTATTCTTCGGATTTTCATACTAATGTGCATAACATTGATTTCTTATAACATTTTTATTTGAACATTAATAGTCTAATCTTATTTAACAGTAAATGCTCATTCCCTTTGTGAGTTCCTATTAGACAAGCCTGCATCGCTTGTTGAATAAGGAATTTAATAAATAGGTTCCTCAAACCTTCTGAATCAACTCGCCCGTTGTTTAAGTGGGGAGTTTCGCAAGACTATTATTTCAAACGAATTGAACAAATTTATCATTTTGCTCATTTATAAATATCGTTTTTTGGAATTTGGTTCTACAGAAATTATAAACAATCACCCATCTTCCTGTTTTAAAGTCTCTTGATGACCTTTTTTGATACCCATCCTCTAAATCCACTTTCTTGAGCTTTCATATTTGTATTAATTCTATCTTCCGCAACATTCTATTGCCAGGAAAATTAACATACCTACTTTTGACAAAAACACAATCTTCCATAATCTAGTAAGATGAAGTTGAAGTTAATGATAAATGCCAATTTACATATAGGAGGCTTGGTTTCGGATAAGTCAAAGAAAGTTAGAAATGTTGCGCAACCATTCCTTGGACAATGAAAATGAGCCAAGTTGAAAAAGGATTTAAAGTTAGAAGAATAAGCTATAAAAGGTGGGTTTCAAGGTAAAAGATGTACAGGGCAAGCTAGGGGGAACACAGTTGTTAAGAAGTAAATTTACAATGAATATTGTACTTTTTATAAGCACGTTAGTGATTATTGGTTGTAATAAACCTCCCAAGCAAGGTATAGAGGAAGGTGTTTTGAAAAAAGAATACTATTTTAATCAATCAAAAGGAATTAATTGTGTAGGAGCATTCAAAGATGACACAGTAAAATTTAGACTTTTGCTTGAAGAGGAACCAACAGTTAAGGAAGCCTATAAATTGTTCAACGAAGTACTCAACGCTATTAGTAAGCATTCAAACAGTAAAGAGACCTGGAACTAGTACAAGAGGTTTTCGGGATTACAGGCACGACATCTTAAGCAGAGAAAACTAAAACTTCTGAAGCAATATATGTTTAGTGTTGATAATAGAGTTTCAGATATAGTTACTCCCGAAATATTAGTTCAGATAGTGTCC
>NZ_BAUW01000119.1 GCF_000517385.1 Mesobacillus boroniphilus JCM 21738
CCTCTGCGTTATCAGCAAAGGTTATTCCTTTTCGTTCGCTTTATCAAATTGAATTGGATCTGGTACTTTATCGTAGTCCTCTTTCAAGACTTCGCCTGTGCGGCGGTGTTCCATTTGCTTGCCAAGATTTTCGATTTCTTTTTCATTGCGTGCCATTGAACTATTTTTAGGGACATAGTTCTTCGGGAAATCTTTTTCAGTCATTCTAATCACCTCTTGCCTGTACTATTCCCGCTTTCAGCTACTTATAAACTAAAAGGACCTGCAATCTGCAGGTCCTCATAATCTATCTGTTTAACAGGCTGCCGACATACCTCAACAATTCGTTCGCTGAAGTAGAGTTGTAACCATGCTCATCGATCAGCCGTGCGACGACATTATTGATTTTCTTCAATTGCGTCTCATCAGGAGTTTTTGTTGAAGTCGTAATCTTAACGACATCCTTCAAGTCAGCAAACAGCTTTTTCTGGATCGCTTCACGCAGGCGGTCATGCGAATTGTAATCAAACCTCTTGCCTTTTCGCGCATAGGCAGAAATCCTGATCAAAATCTCTTCGCGGAACGCTTTCTTCGCATTTTCGGAAATGCCAATCTGTTCCTCGATAGAGCGCATCAGCTTCTCGTCCGGATTGATTTCCTCTCCAGTCAGCTGATCACGCATTTTCGCCTTGTTGCAGTATGCTTCGACGTTATCAAGATAATTATCCATAAGAGTTTTAGCTGACTCTTCGTATGAGTAGACGAATGCCTTCTGCACTTCTTTTTTCGCGATTTCATCGTATTCCTTGCGCGCGATAGAAATATAGTTAAGGTAACGTTCTCTTGTCTCAGCTGTAATTGAAGGGTGCTGGTCAAGGCCTTCCTTAAGTGACCTAAGAACGTCTAAAGCATTAATCGTTTTGACTTCCTTCCTGATGATTGTAGAAGAAATCCGGTTAATGACATAACGAGGGTCAATTCCGCTCATGCCCTCATCCTGGTGCTCTTTTTTCAGTTCCTCAACATCAGCTCTATTGAATCCTTCGACACTCTCGCCATCATAAAGCCGCATCTTCTTGATAAGGTCAATATCGCCTTTTTTTGGATCCTTAAGGCGCGTCAGTATCGTGAACATCGCCGCCACCCTCAGAGTATGTGGCGCGATATGAACATCATTTACATCACTTTCCCTGATCATCTTGTCATAGATTTTCTCTTCTTCGGACACTTTTAAGTTATATGGAATTGGCATCACGATAATACGTGAATGCAGGGCTTCGTTCTTTTTATTGGAGATAAACGAACGGTATTCCGTTTCATTCGTATGCGCGACAATCAGTTCATCCGCGCTGATCAATGCAAATCTTCCCGCTTTAAAATTGCCTTCCTGCGTCAGGCTGAGCAAATGCCAGAGGAATTTCTCATCACACTTTAGCATTTCCTGGAACTCCATCATCCCGCGGTTCGCCTTATTCAATTCCCCATCAAAACGGTAGGCACGCGGATCGGATTCAGATCCATATTCCGCGATGGTAGAGAAGTCAATGCTGCCAGTCAAATCTGCAATATCCTGTGATTTTGGATCAGATGGACTAAAAGTGCCGATTCCCGTCCGCTTATCCTCAGAGAAGAAGATCCGTTCCACGATTACATCTTCAATCCTGCCGCCGTATTCCTGTTCAAGCCTCATCATATTAAGCGGCGACAGATTGCCCTCAATTCGAATGCCATATTCATCATAAAAATCCTTGCGCAAGTGATGCGGAATCATATGCAGTGGGTCTTCATGCATCGGGCAGCCCTTAATCGCATAAATAGCTCCTCTGTCTGTATGGGAATAAGCCTCCAGCCCTCTTTTCAGCATCGTGACGAGAGTAGACTTGCCTCCGCTTACTGGTCCCATTAACAACAAAATCCGCTTCCTTACATCCAGCCTTTTCGCTGCGGGATGAAAATACTCCTCAACAAGCCTTTCCAATGCTTCTTCAAGCCCGAATAACTGTGAATTAAAGAAGGAATAGCGCTTCTTTCCTTTATCCTTTTCAATCCCTGTGTCTTTGATCATATTATATACACGAGAATGTGCCGATTGAGCTACCCATGGCTGTTCCTTCACAATTTCAAGATACTCCCTGAACGTCCCTTCCCACTTCAGCTTTTCTTCATCCTGGCGATACATCTCAATTTTTTTTAAAATATCCATATGGACCTCCCCATCTAGCGTTATCAAGAGACGATTAATAAATTCTATGCAGCAAACAATTTGAACATGCGTAAACGTTCCGTCTTGATTATTGTCCTTTTTTACTTTCAACGGGAAAAACGAGCCCATCCTTCACAGTTGCGAATTTATAGGATATAATGAACTCTATATGGTCAAAACGAATAAAAGGGAGGCTTACATACATGAAACTAATCATAATTATAGGCGTAACTATTGCATTTCTGGCTGCTATTTTCACAGGCGGTTACGATGATAAGCCGGGAATCACGAAAAAATAAAAAGCTGCCGATTGGCAGCTTTTTCACTTTCCTAACTACTTTTTATTCAATTGCTGCTTTTCAACAAACTCCTTCATATACATCCTCGTTTTGCGTCCAAGCATCTTGGCCATTTGTCCAGTCCAGGTATCGGCTCTCTTTCCGCCTGTTCTTTCTTCATAATATTCAGAAATCGTTTGGTTGTAATCTTGAAGCTGCTTTTCAAACAACGCCCGGTCTTGTTGATACTCGTTTTCCATATAGATATGCTCCAGCGGAAGTCGCGGCTTCAGATCCGTTTCCTGGTCAGGATAGCCTACTGCCATGCCAAACAGGGGTATAACATGTTCTGGTGTCTTCAGAACCTCCTTTACCGCCTCAAGGTCATTCCGTATTCCGCCTATATAGCAAATCCCAAGTCCCATCGATTCAGCAGCAATTGCCGCATTCTGTGCAGCTAGAGCAGCATCAATCAATGCGACCATGAATTTTTCTGTGCTTTCAATCATATCTTCTACATCTGCACTTTCCAAGTCACCGACTATCTTATGGCGATGGAGATCTGCACAGAATACAAAAAAGTGGCCATTTGCCGCTACATAAGCCTGATTACCGGCCATTTCAGCCAGCTTGTCCTTTTTTTGCTGATCTGTTACACCGATTATTGAATATGCCTGGATAAAGCTTGAAGTAGAAGCCGCCTGGGCACTTTTCACGATTGCTTCAACTTGCTCCCGGTCCAGCGGTTGATCTGTAAAACGCCTGATTGAACGATGTTGTAATAGAGTCTCAATGACCTGATTCATTTTTAAACAGCCCCTTCTTGATTATGTATAGCCTGCAAAATAACCTGTAAACGTGTTATGCCAAAAAGGAGACCTGAAAAGGCCTCCTAATATTTACGTAAATCCCGATAGTCCTGCTGTCTAAGAGCTTCATAAATTAAAATAGCAGCCGTGTTAGACAGGTTTAGTGAACGGATATTCTCATTCATAGGCAGCCTCAGGCATGTTTCGATATTGTTTTCGATCACTTCTTTAGGTAGTCCTGTAGTCTCTCTGCCGAAAATAAAGAAGAATTCCTTTTCGGTTGCACTATAATCAAAGTCAGAAGGCGCCTTTTTGCCAAATTTGGTTACATAAAAGAATTCTCCACCCGCGTTCTGTTGATAAAAGTCCTCGAGTGAATCATAATAATGAATCTTCACATGCTCCCAGTAATCCAAGCCCGCTCTCTTCAACATCTTGTCATCCGTTGAAAATCCCAACGGCCTGATCAAGTGAAGCGCGGTATCGGTACCGGCGCATGTGCGCGCTATATTGCCAGTATTTGCTGGAATGAGCGGCTGATATAATACAACATGCAATGCCATAACTTTCACCTCTAATAAAAACTAATGCCATTATACCACTACACTCCTTTTCAGCAAAAGAAATGGCGCTGTACTAGTTTCGGATTGTCATTTAATATCATCACGATCGTCTGTAATCGTAAAGAACTTGTATTTAATATTTGGAGTATAGGCAGTCGAATCTTCATATGCCCAATACCTCAACCTGCTGTTATACGTATGGGCATTGACCAGCGGCATTCCATCCGCATCATGTCCCGTAACAATCGTGGTATGGTCAAAACGCCCATCCCCCTGGAAATCATAGCAGATGACATCTCCAAGTTTCAGCTTTTCAGCACTGTTGACTTCTCTTCCCCTTAAGCCCAGCTTCGACCTGGGATGTGCCAGCGCATCGCATTGGCGACCGACCAGCTGAAGCTCCAATTATCATTCTGCATCCACCAGCCATTGCTTCGATTTGGATACCCACGCATCGGCCTCCGCCCTGATGAAGGCATTGAGAAATATAGTTGGTACAGTCGACCTCGAACTTTTTATATGCAGGGTTATAATCATTCCACCACCTTTCCGCATACTGAACAGCCTTCAGCCTGTCATATTTGAAACCCTTCCTCTCTTGGTCTCCCTCCTGCTGTGCAATAGCAGGCATCGCTTCTTCACTGGCCTGGGTGGATTCTCTCATTTCATTCAGCTTTTCATCATTTACCAGGATGCCCTTGTAAAATTCAGCCTGCCTCTTCTCCACTTCTTCCTCCATGTAAAATAATCCCCGTTGCTTAATCAAATACTGGAAATGAACCTCATATAAAACCGAGGCATTTTCCTTATCTTCAAACTTCTCTTTAATCCTGCCATTTGCCTTAGCTTTTACAACTTCAGCAGATCTATTGGCAAAACTCTGCTTTTTCATCTCTATACTGGGACACTCGTGCAGTTGATTTCTCGGCATTGATACACATTGAAGGACACGCTGTTCCAGCAGTTCCTGCAGTTGTTCACGCATGTTCATCCCTCCCTTCACCTTTCATATTTATGAAACTTTCCAGGATTTCACGCATAAAAAAAGGATGGAATTAATGAAATCCATCCTTCTTACACAGTTATATTAGACTCTAAGTTGTCCTTAAAAAACTCCAGTCCCTTACTGATTTCATTCAGTACTTCCTCATCCCTCTCAACAGCAGACGCATGTTTCAGTGCATCCAGCGCTACACTTCCGCCAATTTTGCCAAGCGCCCATGCTGCCGTCCCCCTAAGAACAGGTCTTGGGTCATCCTGCATCACCTTAATCAATTCAGGCATTGCTGTATCATCCTTATAATGCGCAAGGGCAATGATTGCGTTACGCTGGATAGGCTTCTTGCCTCGCCAGGAACCGGACACATGTCCAAACTTTTCTTTGAAATCACGGTTGCTCATAGTCAGTAAAGGTTTAAGAAGGGGCTTCGCAATTTCAGGGTCTGGCTCCATTTCTTCATGGAAATGAAAGTCCTTCCCTTTGTTCTCAGGACAAACCGTCTGGCAAGTATCACAGCCATATAATCGGTTGCCCAGTTTTTCCCGGAACTCGTCAGCCAAAAAGCCCTTAGTCTGTGTCACGAAGGCAATGCATTTTTGCGCATCAAGCTGCCCGCCCTGTACAAGTGCCCCAGTCGGACAAACTTCCACACACTTGTTGCAGCTGCCACAGCGATCCTCCATAGGCGTATCGGGTTCAAACGGTATATTCGTGATCATTTCACCTAAATAAACATATGATCCAAACTCTGGTGTGATAATGGAACAGTTTTTTCCGCTCCAGCCTATGCCTGCCCGTTCAGCAACTGCCCTGTCAACTAATTCTCCCGTATCGACCATCGATTTAAACATTGAGCCAGGTACCTTAGAAGCAATGTAATCCTCCAGTTTTTTCAGCCTGTCCCTGAGAACTACGTGGTAATCGATCCCCCATGAAGCACGGCAGAAGATTCCCCGACGTTCCCACTTCTTGCTGACAACTTTCGTCTTCATCTTCGAAGGATAGGCGAGTGCAATCGAGATGATTGATTTAGGATGGTCAAAAATCAGGCTAGGCTCCGTTCTCTTCTCAATATCCTTTTCCTCAAAGCCGGATTGATATTGGAGTTCCTGCTGCCTGTATAACCGGACCTTCATCTCTTCAAAAGCTGATGGTGACGCAAAGCCGATTTTATCAATCCCTATTGTTTTAGAGTATTCAATTATATCCTTTTTCAGGTTGACCATATCCATAGCGATTTCCTCCTTTCTATTTTGATATCTATATTGAATCCCATAAATTTAAAAGCAAATTACTTTTATGATAAACTATTTTAAAGCAGATTTGGAGGTGGAATCAATGGAAATTCAAGTTTCCAGGGTGATATGTGATCTCATTCCCGGATTCACAGTCGGGATTATCCAATATAAAGATATACAGGTAGCGAGTCTCAGCAAATGTTAAAAGGCAGACTTCAGCTTTTCCAGGAATCAATTTACTTCGACCTTCTTGAAAAAAACGTAACCGAACTTGAAGGCGTCAAAGAGTGGCGATCAATATTCAAAACAACAGGGAAGGATCCAAACCGATATAGACATTCGGCTGAAGCCCTCTACCGCAGGATCGCAAAGCAGAATTATATTCAATCGATACATAGTGCGATAGATTTAAATAACTTCTTCTCACTTGAATATCAAATTCCAATAGGAGTTTATGACAGTGACAAGCTGATAGGGAATGTATTTATTAAAATCGGAGAAGAAAGCGAAGAATACACAGGTCTAAATGGTAGAACCAATAACCTTGCCAACCTAATCATCTCCGCAGATGAACAAGGGCCATTCGGAAGTCCATTTATTGATTCAGAAAGAACAGCCATAACTGAAAAAACAACAAATGCTCTGCAGATCATTTATCTGAGGCCCTCAGCTTCCCCTGAAGACAAGCAAAAAATGACCGAGTCTCTAATGAATATGTTTATCCAAATACATGGCGGAACTGGCACATATAGAATGATTGGATGCTGATGCATCCTTTTTCTTTTGGCTTAAGGAAAACACAGGCTTTATATCGTCTAGCCAATCTGTCTGATCAAAACAAATTAAAAAACGCAGTATATCGTTTTCTGGAAACGACATACTGCGTTAGTCACGTATGTATGGAGCGGGTGAAGGGAATCGAACCTCATCATCAGCTTGGAAGGCTGAGGTTTTACCACTAAACTACACCCGCATACATATCTCTATGAAATTAGAAAAGCGCAAGCGCCTTGGTCAGACCCGACAAAAATATTTTATAATTTCCTATTAAATAAAGAAAACAGGATATCCTGTTTATAATAAGAGTGATACCGGTGGTCGGGGTCGAACCGACACTCCAGAAGGAACACGATTTTGAGTCGTGCGCGTCTGCCAATTCCGCCACACCGGCATATTAAGATTCTTACTTTTTGCTGCCACTAATGATCTAGTGGAGGCGGCAACCGGATTTGAACCGGTGAATAAAGGTTTTGCAGACCTTTGCCTTACCACTTGGCTATGCCGCCATATGTTTTTGGAGCGGAAGACGGGATTCGAACCCGCGACCCCAACCTTGGCAAGGTTGTATTCTACCACTGAACTACTTCCGCAAAAATGGCTGGGCTAGCTGGATTCGAACCAACGCATGACGGAGTCAAAGTCCGTTGCCTTACCGCTTGGCTATAGCCCAATATATTGTATTCTCTTATCACTGAAAATGTGATTAAAATGGGGCGACTGATGGGAATCGAACCCACGAATGTCGGAACCACAATCCGATGCGTTAACCACTTCGCCACAATCGCCATAATAAAATTGGCAGGGGTAGTAGGAATCGAACCCACACCAAAGGTTTTGGAGACCTTCGTTCTACCTTTAAACTATACCCCTATATTAAGTGGTGGAGGGGGACGGATTCGAACCGCCGAACCCTGAGGGAGCGGATTTACAGTCCGCCGCGTTTAGCCACTTCGCTACCCCTCCACTATACCATTTTTTATTGTGTTGAAAAACCCATTTTTTCAAATTACCTGAATAACCAGGTATTGTATAAATGGTGGCTCAGGACGGAATCGAACCGCCGACACAAGGATTTTCAGTCCTTTGCTCTACCGACTGAGCTACTGAGCCACTATGATACTGTCAATATAAATGGCGGTCCCGACCGGGATCGAACCGGCGATCTCCTGCGTGACAGGCAGGCATGTTAACCGCTACACCACGGGACCAGATTGCGGGGGCAGGATTTGAACCTGCGACCTTCGGGTTATGAGCCCGACGAGCTACCGGACTGCTCCACCCCGCGACGATAATAATCTTTTAAAATATATATGGTGGAGGATGACGGGATCGAACCGCCGACCCTCTGCTTGTAAGGCAGATGCTCTCCCAGCTGAGCTAATCCTCCGTTTGGTGACCCCTACGGGATTCGAACCCGTGTTACCGCCGTGAAAGGGCGGTGTCTTAACCGCTTGACCAAGGGGCCAGATATAAAGTTTCTATGGCGGAGAGCAAGGGATTCGAACCCTTGAGACAGCGTTGACCGTCTACACGATTTCCAATCGTGCTCCTTCGACCTCTCGGACAGCTCTCCAAATTGGCTCCGCAGGTAGGATTCGAACCTACGACCGCTCGGTTAACAGCCGAGTGCTCTACCACTGAGCTACTGCGGAATAATAATGATTTCTCCGACTTGGATGCACGATCCATATCTTTGAATTGGATGAAAATGCATCCTGCCCGGCGGCGTCCTACTCTCACAGGGGGAAACCCCCAACTACCATCGGCGCTGAGAAGCTTAACTTCCGTGTTCGGTATGGGAACGGGTGTGACCTTCTCGCTATCGCCACCAGACATTTTTTCAAAGACAATTTCTATTATACTGTCTTTTATGCATTTTGCAAGAGAAATTTTAAAAATTTTTCACTTAATGAAAAGCTTTTT
>NZ_BAUW01000118.1 GCF_000517385.1 Mesobacillus boroniphilus JCM 21738
AAAAGCAATATCGAACCAAATGGATGTCGCGTACCTGCTCAAAAATAGGCACTCGACTGACTTATACGAGGCCGTACTCAGCTGAATCAAAAGGGAAAATTGAACGCTTTAATAGAGTAATAGATTCATTCATAAGTGAGGCTGTCATCGAAAAACCCAATACACTTGATCGTCTGAATGAGCTTTTCCAAGTGTGGCTGACAGAGTGTTATCAGAATAAGCCTCATTCTGCACTTGGGGAGAAAATCAGCCCAGAAACGGCATTTCGTTCAGATAAGAAAGCGATTCGGTTCATCGATCCGGATACGTTGAGTAATGCATTCCTCCATTGTGAAACGAGGAAAGTCGATAAATCAGGATGCATCAGTTTCATGGATCAAAAATATGAGGTCGGCCTGGCATTCATTGGACGACAGGTTGAGGTTATTTATGATCCTGCGAATATCGAGGAGCTTACCATTGAGTTCGAGGATCATACTCCTTGGAAAGCCAAGAAGCTTGTCATAGGGGAAAGAGCCGGAAAGCGTCCTGCATTACCTGAGCACCTGCAGGTGCAGAATGTAGATTCTTCAAGACTATTAAAGGCAGCTGAACGAAAGAACCAGGAGCGTCAAACAGAACAGAAACCTGCCGTGACCTTCCGTGCCGTTTGGAAGGAGGATGATTCTCGTGTTTGAAGTCTTCTATGAAATGGATAACACACCTTTCGCCAGAGATCTTCCGACTGATCAATTGTATGATTCCTCGATGATGCAAGAAATCCTTGGAAGGCTGAAGTACACAGCTGAAAGACAGCTTTTCGCCGTTCTGAGTGGGGATAGTGGTACTGGAAAGACTACGACCATCCGTAAGTTTGTGGACAAATTGGATAAAGGGAGATTCCATATCCTTTACCTGTCTGACTCTAAGTTAACACCTCGTCATTTTTACAAAGGTCTTTTGGAACAGTTAGGCTCTGAAGCGAAGTTTTACCGAGGAGATGCAAAACGGCAGCTTCATCGTGAGATTGAATTGATGAAAGGCATACGAGGCCTACAACCTGTGGTGGTAGTGGATGAAGCCCATCTTCTGGACCGGGAAATGCTTGAAGAAGTCCGGTTCCTACTGAACTTCAAAATGGATTCGCAAAGCCCGATGGCACTCATTCTCGTCGGTCAAAGTGAATTGTGGGATCGACTTCGACTCCAATCCTACGCAGCGATACGCCAAAGAATCGATATCCAATTCCAGTTGGGACATCTTGATCGTGCACAGGTTGAGGAGTATGTTTCTAGGCATCTTCATTATGCCGGAGTTGATCAACCAATATTCTCTGACGGGGCTCTCGATGAAATCCATCGGTTTTCTGGTGGTGCCGCAAGGCTCATAAATAAACTCTGCACACATAGTCTACTCTATGGCTCACAAAATGGTCGAAGGATCATTGACGACCATATGATCAAGCAAGTCATCCAGGGTGAGCTTTCATGAAAAGTCGCTGGAAAGAAATGAATTACAATGAAGAGTTAGATTGTTGGATTGTGTTTTGGGGAGACAATTCTGGTTATAAGATGCGATGTGGTGAATGGTTTGATCTGCATCTGGGAAATGGGAAGACTCTTTCCTGTCGCCTGGAATTGGGCAGAGATTGGTATATCTTTACCGGTCGAAATGATGTTAAGTTCTACCTTAAGAAAAATGAGACGTATCAAGTTGATTTGTAAATCATTTGGGAAGCATGTGAAATGCTTCCCTTTCATTTTTGGACAGGGAATCCGTCAGTTTTAGGACAATTAACATCGTCAAGTTCTGGACATTATAGAACGTCATTAACAATAAACCTTAAAATCTGGATTTAAAAAGGCTCAAAATCTTACCATTGAAGAGTAGATTAGTAACGCGGTTTTTTAAAAAATTCCCAATTTCTAATTTCTAGATAGATCAATACTTTTTCACTGAGCTAAGACTTATCTAAAAGAAGCAAAGGTTCATAATCCTTTGCTTCCTTTATTTCTTCTTCAAATGAACATATTTCGCATGAAGGCTTGCTTTTGTACTCCGAGCACAGTTAATCTTTCTTTTTCATTTTTAATTTGTTTATCTAAAAGCATTAAGAATTCTGCGATATTTTGCTGCTCCTTTTTAGAAGGCAATGGTACGAGTATATTAGAAAAATTTTCTTTACTTACAGTAAAACGTGTAGAACCAGTAGCGTGCTTAATTATCTGTTTTCTCACAAGGTCAGTATTACAAAAGAAATGAGAATATTTTATATCTAATTGTGCTGATTTGTATGGTCTAAACCTGATTAAATGGTAGCTATAAACGGTATTCGGTAAATCCGTTGGTATAACAATAGAATGTCCTATATCTTCAGGAGTTTCAGAAGAAGGAGTAAAAATTATATCACCTTTTTTAAGATTATTTGTTACGATCTGTTGGCTTGATGCAGAGTTTTTTGTTAGTGTTCTATAGTTGTTAATATTGACAACCTTATGATTATAGACATCCATATAATTTAATAAATAGACTTGTTCTTCGGAATTTTTAATTACCTTATCAACACTACTGGTTTTAAATTCTCCAATCTCACCTAACTTTTTGAATTGCCATTCAGGATATTCTTTTCCATTCTCATCCTTAAAACGCAATTCTTGATTGAAAATCTTCTGTATAAACCCTTTTTTCTTCTCTTTCAACAACTCTATTTTTTCTTTTTGTAGTTGCATTTTTTTATCTAAATGACAAATGAAATCTGCAATTTTTTCTTGTTCCATTTGAGATGGTAGAGAGACTTCAACAGAACTTAATATAGATTGGCTAACGTTGAAACGAGTACTTCCACCTGCCTTAGAGCTAATTTGGTGTCGGATTCCAGGGGATTCCAAATTTAGTTTTAGAAAGTATGGGTTGTATTCTTTTTGTCTCTTACCGCGAATTACAAATCCACCATATAAAGCAAACTCATTTTTATCTAAATAAACGGAACTTTTTCCAATATCATCTCTAGTCTCAGAGCTGCGAAGGAATAACAAATCTCCATACTCAACTTTATTAGTTTGCTCAACCTTTTGCGAAACAAAAACAGAACCTATAATATCATCATATTTTATTGAATTATTGTTTAAGATGTCTAATACGTTAATAAATTTTCGACCATGTCCATAACTATCTTTATCCGCATTAATACCATTACTAAATGACATTAAATTGCTGAGTAGAGTCAATTTCCACTCGTCATTAAAACCCTTAAATCTTAATTTAGGTGCATTCACCCCTTACACCCCCAACTCTTTAAAGTACTTCTCTAACTCACTATCCACTTCCGCAATTTCTTTATCAATTTCTTCCAAACGTCGTACTACACCTTGTAAATCAATTGGTTCTTCCTCTTCAAAAGTATCTACGTAACGAGGAATGTTTAGGTTGTAGTCATTATCTTTGATATCTTCCAAGGTAGCCGCATATGAGTACTTGTCGATTGTTTCACGGTTTTGGAATGTCTCAATAATTTTATTAACATTTTCGTCAGTTAAACGGTTTTGATTTTTACCTTTTTCGAATTCATTGGATGCATCAATAAATAATACATTGTCGTCTTGCTTGCGGCATTTTTTGAATACAAGAATAGATGTTGGAATGCTTGTGCCGTAGAAAATATTTGCTGGTAATCCTATTACTGCATCCAGGTAATTTTTTTCTTCTATTAGGTATCTACGGATGGCTGCTTCTGCTGCGCCACGGAATAGGACACCGTGTGGTAGTACGACTGCCATTGTACCGTTACCATCTAACTGGTGAATAAAATGCTGGATGAAGGCGAAGTCTGCTTTTGATTTTGGTGCAAGCTTTGCATAGGCACTAAATCGTTCATCTTCTTTGAACTTATTATCTGCACTCCAATTTGCCGAGTATGGAGGATTGGCAACAATCGCTTCAAAGCGTTGGTCGATATGCTGTGGCTCTTCCAAAGTATCGGCATTACGAATATCAAAGCGCTGGTATGGTACGTCATGAAGCAGCATGTTCATTCGGGCCAGGTTGTATGTTGTTGATACTTTTTCCTGTCCGTAATATTTGTGTACCTTTGCTTCTTTTCCTACGCGAAGCAGCAATGAACCTGAACCGCAAGCACCATCATATACATCCTTAATTTCTGTTTTTCCTGCAGTAACGATCTTTGCTAAAATCTTTGAAACTTGTTGTGGGGTATAAAATTCGCCAGCCTTTTTACCAGCATTTGCAGCGAATTGGGAAATCATATATTCATAAGCATCGCCTAGAACATCAATTTCAACATCGTCTTGTAAAAAGGGGATGTCTGCAATGTTCACAATGACTTTACTGATTAAGTTCGTACGATCCTTGACTGTTCTTCCAAGGCGTGAAGATGTTAAGTCCATATCATCAAATAGATGTTGGAAATCGTCCTGGCTGTCTGCTCCTAAAGTAGAGGACTCGATCGCTTTGACACCGTTTTGAAGCATTTCAATATCGAAGCTTCCATTTGCACCTTTTTTGATTTCTTCCATGAAGTGAGAGAATAGGAATTGAGGCTCGACGACATAGCCTAATTCATCGATTAAGTACTCTGCCAGGTCATCACGGTATTCTTCATTTTTCCATGCGTCGGCATATGAATAATTGTCTTCTTTTAATAATACATTTGCGCGTGCTTCTACTTTTTCAGAAAGGTAACGGTAGAAAATCAATCCTAAAATATAATCTTTAAATTCACTGGCATCCATTTGGCCACGCAGATCGTTGGCCATAGACCATAATTTTTTATGCAGTTCCGCCTGTTGAAGGCGTTGTTTTTCGCTTGAAGTCATTGGAAATTCCTCCTGAAATAGTTTTTTAAGGCATACTTTGAATGAGTTTTTGCTGGATATACACCTGTTGTAACTCTGTTCTTTCAGCTATCAATGCAGTTTTACGCTTTTTTAGCTGAGAGATCTTTCCGATTATGATTTGTTGCTGGACAGGTGGTAAATCTATTTCTAGATCTTTAATATTGGATAGTTTCAATAAAGGAGTCACTGTGCCTTCACATAATACCGCCAGCTGTTTTTGGATAAATGGATGTTCATTAAAGTACCACTCAAAGAAAGCTCCATCTACATTACTAGCTAATTGGATTTTAATAAAGTTATTTGTTAGCAATAAACCATTGTATTTCTTAGGTAACAAAGCAATTTTCTGTGTTTGCGTATGTAAGATAAGACTATTCGAATCGGTTAAAAGCTGAGGTGTCAATTTATCCTTTGGTACAGTAATTACTGCATTTTTATCTTTTGAAATACGGTAAGTAAAGCCGAGTGTCTCGTTAAATTCCTTTAAAGAAAGTGGCTTAACTTTTGATGTCATAACATCAGAAGAGAAGGTTTCTAAACGGTTTGTAAACGCACCCTGGGTAACTTCCGCGATTTCGCCTAGTTTCATCACACACCTCCTTGATATTTTTAAATATATCATAATAGCTGTGCTAACCGAAAGAGATATTTTTTAAAATATCATTAAAAGAGAAGAGCGCTTAATCAGCGCTCTTCAGAATTAGGCTCCATACTTTTCAGTAAAGTCTCGGATAAAGGTAGTTATCGCTTTGATGGCTTTGTTCTTTTTTAGGAACGAACCTGATAAAGAATCCATGATTGCATTCTTCTCAATTAGATTGGAATATTCATACGTTGAAACCTGTTCGCGCAAGACGCTGTCTTCAATATCTACTGTTTTTGCAAACATAGCGAGCTCTTGATCGCTCATTTCTTCTTCGTAACGATTATAGGCATCGATAACTGATTCATCTGGAGCCAATGTAGGTGCAACCTTATCCAGGAAGCCTTTAATCAGTTCAATCTTCAATCGAAGCTTCGGATCTGATGCGTGTTCCAGTTCCTGTTTGATGAAACGAATCTCTCTGTCACGTTCCTCGTCATTTTCAGTGTTGAGGTTGGCGATCAGATTCAAGATGTAGCTGACATTGATTTTGTCTGTGTGCATGAGTTCCAACTCGAAGTCGATGTCGTGTAGAATCGATTCTTTCGGCACTTCGCTACGCTTGAAATCTTCGTATACCTTGAAGTATTTGCTCTTGTAATCCTCGTATGATTGCTGCGATATCGTTAGCTCTGTTTCGTCAAACTCAAAATCTGAGAATGACTGTAAACGCTGAAGGAATTTCGTTACATTCTTGAAGGCTACGATAAAGCTACGTTTATCTTCTTCTCGCTCCAGTTCGTCAACATCTTCTGGAATGACCGCAATCTCCCGTAAATTTTTCACGGCTTCTTTGAAAGCTTTTAAGTATTCCTCATAGCTGCCCATTAATACGGTGTCAACATTGTCAGTCCTTGAGAATAACTTGATAGCCTCATCTGTATTGTCTTTTAAGTTTCGGTAGCAAACGATATTCCCGTATGGTTTGGTCGCCTTCTCAACACGGTTTGTCCGGCTGTACGCTTGCAGCAGGTCATGATACACCATGTTCTTATCTACATAGAGAGTATTGAGCGGCTTGCTATCGAATCCAGTCAGGAACATTTTTACGACTAACAGAATATCGATTTGAGCATTCTTTACCTTTTTTGATACATCAGAAAAATATCGATCCCAAGTTTCGGTAGAGTAGTCTGTGTCGTTCAACTTGTTATAGTCCTTAATCATGCGATCCAGGGCTTCACGAGAATGTTCGCCTGTTCCATCACTTTCCTCATTTTGTCCATACGAATAAATTCCGGCGATTTTTAGGTTGTGATCCTTTGACTTAAATATATCGTAGTACTTAATCAACGTAGGAATAGAATCGACTGCGAACATGGCGCAATAGCTTTTGCTTTTTGAACGCCGTTGATGATTTTCAATAATGTGATCAGCAACGAGATTCAAGCGGCGTTCATCATGCCAAACTTCATCTGTATCAATTCCTGGTACCTTTGTTTTATCATTTTCATTAATCTTGGCGTTGAACGTACGAATATATTCAACTGAGAAACCTAATACATTCCCATCTCTGATTGCATTCTTAATTAGATAATAATGCAGGCACTTTTCAAAAAGGTCAGCAGTGGTGCGTCCGTCCTGGCTCTTGTTTTCCTTGAACCTTGGCGTTCCTGTAAAACCGAAGTACTGAGCATTTTTAAAGTGATGATCAATTTCCTTGCGCATGTCCCCAAATTGGCTACGGTGGCATTCATCAATGATGAAAACCACGCGCTCCTGTTTATATGGCTGCATGATATGGGCGTACTTTGGATTCTTGATTGCATTGTTCATTTTCTGGATGGTAGTCACAATGAATCGCTTCATAGGATTCTGAATTTGCTCGATCAGAATTTCGGTTTTGTCTGTCCGGTCAACAGCACCTTTTTGGAATTTATTGAACTCTGCAATCGTTTGGCTGTCCAGGTCCTGACGGTCGACGAGGAAGAACACTTTTGTGATGCTTTTCTCATCAGCTAGAATTTGTCCGGCTTTAAAAGAGGTCAAGGTTTTACCAGAACCGGTTGTATGCCAAATGTAGCCGTTATTATTTGTTTCAGTTGCCCGTTTTACCAGTGCTTCTACGGCATACACCTGGTAAGGACGCATAACCATCAATGCCTTGTCCGTATCATTGATAACCATATAGCGACTGATCATTCTTGCCAGATGGCATGGCTGCATGAACGCTCTCGCAAAATCCTGTAAGTTCGTAATCAGCCCATTGTTTTCATCCGTCCAGAAGAACGTGAAGCCAAACTGGATGTCATAGTCCGAGTTAGAGAAGTACTTCGTATCTACTCCATTACTCACCACAAAGATTTGCAAGAAACGATACAGGCCATTAAAAGTATGACGGCGGTAACGCTGGATCTGATTGAATGCTTCTTTAAAGTCCAGGCCGCGTCTCTTCAGTTCAATTTGAACTAGAGGCAGGCCGTTAATCAGGATTGTCACATCATAACGATTGATATAGGTGCCTTTTACCGTAGTTTGGGTCGTCACCTGAAACAAGTTCTTGCACCAGTCTTTTGTATTCATGAGTTCAACATATAACTGCGTACCGTCCTCACGTTCAATCAGCAATTTGTCACGCAGGATTTTCGCTGAGTCGTATATGCTTTTACCTTCGATGAGTGTAAGGATTCTTTTAAACTCTGTATCAGTTAACGGTTGTCCGTTTAGTTTATGGTGGTTGAATGTATTCAGTTGGTCCTTGAAATTAGCTAATAAAGCGTCATAGTCGGCAATCTTTACTGCTTGATAACCTAGATTCACAAGTTGACTATGTAAATTTTTTTCAAGCGCAGCTTCGGATTGATATCCCATGCTTATATCCTCCTTTACATGGTCTGTATTTATTATACTTAAAAATACCTGGTTTGGTTTCGGTTTTTATAATATTTTCCATACAAGTTTAATGGATGTAGATTCCGTTGTTTCTCTTTGAGATTGTAATCCGATAGGGATAGAATCAATATCAAGTTATAATCTACTAAAATTTGGTATGATATAATTAAAGAACTTTAAATTTATGGAAATAAACAAATTAACGAGTGTTTTGATTTAGCTTAAAATGGTTCATATCTGTAATCTCGACTAATGACTGTAATAGAATAACTTTATTTTAATTAAAGGAGTAGTGCAGATGCTTATAGAACAAATAAAAATTAAGGGATTTAGGAACTATGAAGATGCACTGATTAATTTGCAACCTAAAACATTAATAATAGGATCTAACGACGTAGGTAAATCAAACCTTCTTTATGCGCTTCGAATACTCTTAGATAAGAGTCTTTCAGAAGCTGACCTAGAGCCAGCTGATTCTGATTTTTACGCATTTAATGATATCGAACAAATAGAAATTATTATAAAGTTTATCAATTGTGTAATGCAAGAGAAAAGTGCAGAAGAATGCAACGAAAAATACAGAAGCTTGCCAGTCTTCCTTTTTGTATTCATTTTAGCCGCGACAGAGCATTTGAGACCCTAAAACTATCCCCTGTAAAATTTCACTAGCG
>NZ_BAUW01000117.1 GCF_000517385.1 Mesobacillus boroniphilus JCM 21738
ATTTTATAATTTCCTTTTAAATAAAAAAGAATCCGCAGTGGCTGCAGATTCTTATGCATCCTTCTCCTCCATAAAATCATAAGGAGTCAGGTTGTCCATTCCAATCATTGGATCAGCGTTTTTGATGATTTCAATATAATCCATATTTTCATCATTGCTGACACTATTTTGGCTTTGGTGTTTTTTTTCCGACTGAGACCCACTTTGGTCCTTTGTACATGTTACATCTTGCAATTCAGGCAGTAATTGTACAAGCTTCTTAACAAGTGTTGTATTCCTTTCGGTATCTTCACCGCGTTCTATCCCCATTTTCAGTGCTTCTTCTTCGCCAATAAGAATGAGGAATTGCTTACTCCTGGTGATTGCTGTATAAATAAGATTCCTTCTGAGCATTCTGAAGTAGCTTTTCACCACTGGAAGGATGACAATCGGAAATTCACTACCCTGGGATTTATGCACAGAACAGCAATAAGCGTGGGTGATTTGCGAGAGGTCCGGCCTGTTATAGGTGACTTCTATGCCGTCGAAGGAAACGATCAGCTGATCTTGCTTTTCCGTGTTTTCCTTTGCGTAAAATATCGCGACAACCTCACCCATGTCGCCATTGAACACATTGGCTTCCGGCTGATTGACTAGCTGAAGGACCTTATCCCCAATCCGGTATTTCACATCGCCAAACGCTAGCTCTTTCCTCGTTCCATCTGAATTCGGATTGAAGAGATCCTGCAGGAGCTCGTTCAATCGGTCAATACCGGCTGGACCGCGGTACATCGGTGCCAGCACCTGAATGTTCCTCGGGGAATACCCTTTTTTCTTAGCATTGGCGACAACCTTTTCGACTACCTGGGGAATCTGGCTTGTTGAACATTTTATAAAAGAACGGTCTGGCTGTTGGGCTGAAATATCGTCTGGCAGATTGCCTTTTTTGATTTGGTGGGCAAGTTCAATTATTGATGACCCTTCAGCCTGCCTGTATATATCCGTCAGCCTCACAGTCGGAACCCTGCCAGAATCCAATAGATCCTTCAGTACCTGGCCAGGACCAACTGAAGGGAGCTGGTCTTCATCTCCCACCACAATCACCTGAATATTGTCAGGCAGCGATTTGAATAATTGATGGGCGAGCCATATATCAACCATTGAGGTTTCATCGATAATCAGTATCTTTCCCTCAAGCGGCTGGTCTTCATTATGATCAAAACCTTCTGCGCCATTCCAGCGCAACAGCCTATGGATTGTCACGGCAGGCAGACCGGTTGATTCAGTCATCCTCTTTGCCGCTCGGCCAGTCGGCGCCGCTAGCAAGAACGGATAAGGTTCTTCCTTTTTGTAATCTTTCGGGTCCAGAGAACAGCCATGGAGCTCTGCATATAGCTCCACGATTCCTTTAATGACCGTCGTTTTACCTGTGCCGGGACCGCCCGTCAAAATCATCATCGGTGACATAAGCGCTGTCTGGATCGCTTCCTTTTGGCTTGGCCCATATTGGACACCAATGCGCTCCTCAAGATTTCCGAGAGCAAGGAGAAACTCTGATTCAGGAAATTGACTTTCGTATTCTGTCTGCCCAAGAATCCTTTTAATGTTCACAACCAGACCTTTTTCCGAATAATAAAGGGATGGCAAATAGACTCTCTGTTCTTCGGCAACCAGCTTTCCTTCTTCACCTAGCTTGATGATTTCGTTCGAGATATCCGTAAATGCAATTTCGACATTCTGATTGTCTTCAAGCAGCTTTTTCACTTCGATGAGGAGATTTTCCGCATCCATGAAAACATGCCCGCCCTGGATGCTTGAATTCTCAAGTGTATAGAGACAGGCAGCCTTGATCCGATCCGGATGGTTACCCGTCAGCCCGAGCTGGCTGCCCAGTTCATCCGCCCTTCCGAAACCGATGCCTTCGATATCCTCCACAAGCTTGTATGGGTTGTTCTGAATAACGTCAATCGCTTGTTCCTTGTATACTTGATAAATCTTCATCGACAGCTGAGGTCCAAAGCCATATTCATTCAATGCGACCATTACTTGTTCAAGGCCCTGATGTACCATTAATGTGTCATAAAGTTCCTTTGCTTTTTCAGGAGCCAGCTTCGGAATCTGGTCAAGGACAGACGGGTTCTCGATAATCCTCGTGATGGCCTTTTCACCCAGTGTATCGACAATCTTCTCTGCTGTTTTCTTCCCGATCCCTTTGAATAGATCACCGGAAAGGTAGCTGATGATCCCCTGCTTTGACTGCGGCAGGTCTTTCCGGAAATGAGTCGCATGGAATTGTGCACCGAACTTAGGGTGTTCTTTTACCTCACCAAAGAAAATATAAGTCTCCTGCTCGTGAATTCGGGGGAAATATCCTGTAATGACTGCTTCCTTATCCTCGTACTGCTCATTTGTTTCCTCAACCCTGATCCTCAGGACCGTGTAAAGATTTTGTTCATTATGAAAAATGGTGACAAGATGCTTACCTTTCATGAACTTGCCTTGTTCTGAAAACAAATCAAGCGAGTCCTGTTTGTCCAAAGTATTTCCCCCTTTCCGTCGATTCAATTTGGTTAAGGCTGTTTTCGCATTGAGCAACTAAGATTACAAAAGAACCTTACTTAATGAATATCTTGTCCCTCAATCAATTTCCTGCCGTTGCCTGCAAGCAAGTGGTCTGGCTGGATTTCCAATGCACGATTGAACATCTCGAGTGCCTTTTCGCCATTTTCTTTGTAGCCATAAGCCACGCCAAGATTATAGAGTGCGTCCGCATGCTGCGGATCCAGCGATATTGCTAATTCAAGCGCTGTAATCGCTTCGTCAATAAATCCTTCCCTTGCAAGGCAAAGTCCATATTGGAAATGGGCTTCGGCATCATTTTCGAGAAGTTCTGTGCTGCGCTGTAAATATGGCAAAGCATGCTTGCTGCTGCCCATCTGTACAAGGGTCATACCCAGCATGAAAAAGTTGTCCCCATTGTCCAGCCTTTTTTCATCGCCAGCTCAAACATTTTTCTGGCATCCTCGAAATTCTGGTTATCATAATAAACGCTGCCCTTGCTGTAGTATGCTGCAGTTGCATTCTCATCAAGGCTGATTGCTTTATCGTAAAAATTAATCGCTCTTTCAGAATCACCCACTGCTGTGAGGACGTTTCCGAAATTTATGTATGCAACAGGATCTTCGGGATGAGCATCAATCGCTTCCGCGAATGCCTTGGCAGCCTCTTCCCATTTCCCTTCTTTCATAAACTCAATACCTGTCTGGTTTTTATCCATTTCCTAACACTCCATTCTCCAAAAAAGTATACCATATTACGGGAGGATTTAGACTCTTTTCGAGGTAACACCTGAGCTGTAGATCCTTAAGTTTACCGGAAAAAATTTCAAAACCATACTAAGCCAAAACAATCCCCGGCGAAGCTGGCCCGCCGGGGATTTTATCAGGATTAACCGACATATGTCAGTTTGTTTTCGTTCTTGAAGATTTCATCAATCGTACCTCCGCCAAGACATTCTTCCCCATCGTAGAAAACGACAGCCTGTCCAGGAGTCACGGCACGTATTGGTTCTTTGAACAAAACTTTTGCAGTCCCATCATCCTGCAGCTCGACCGTTACAGCATTATCAGGCTGGCGGTAGCGGAATTTTGCTGTACATTCGAACGTCTTAGGATTCTCCTTGTCAGATACAAAGCTGACATTAACCGCCGTAATGCTGTCTGAATAAAGAAGTTCGTTGTGGAAGCCTTGTTCAACAAGCAAGACATTTCGCTCAAGGTCTTTCCCGACAACAAACCATGGTTCACCTGATCCGCCAATGCCTAGACCCTGGCGCTGGCCGATCGTATAATACATCAAACCATCATGCTTCCCTTTTACCTCGCCGTTCATCGTCTCCATATTTCCCGGATGGGCCGGAAGGTAATTTCCAAGGAACTCCTTGAAATTCCTTTCACCAATGAAGCAGATGCCGGTGCTGTCTTTTTTAGTTGCTGTTGCAAGATTCGCTTCTTTTGCAAGCTCCCTGACACGGGACTTTTCCAGATTTCCGATTGGAAACAATACTTTTTCTATCTGGTCCTGGCTCAATTGGTTCAAGAAATAAGTCTGGTCCTTATTTTCATCCAGCCCACGAAGCATTTTCCGTTCCCCGTCGCGGTTCTCCACTCGTGCATAATGGCCTGTCGCCAGGTAATCTGCACCCAGGTTCATTGCATGCTCAAGGAATGCTTTGAATTTGATTTCCTTGTTGCACATGACATCCGGGTTAGGAGTCCTGCCTGCTTTATATTCATCTAGGAAATAAGTGAAAACCTTATCCCAATATTGTTTTTCAAAATTGACCGCATAATATGGAATGCCGATCTGGTTGCAGACACGGATCACATCCTCATAATCCTCGGTCGCCGTACAGACTCCGTTTTCGTCGGTGTCATCCCAGTTCTTCATGAAGATGCCAATCACATCATATCCCTGCTCCTTCAAAATGAGCGCAGCAACCGATGAATCAACACCTCCGGACATCCCTACCACCACTCTTGTATCCTTAGGTGATTTTTCCATTATGCTTCACCTCTTTTCTCTTCCTATAAAACTTATTCTTCCCTTAAACCTGGCTATTTTTCGCAAGCCTTTAGGACAATTTTTGCCGTGTCCTCGGCTGCTTTTTCAATCTGTTCTCTTGTATTGTGCAAACCGAAGCTGAATCTGATAGAATTAGTCAGCTTATGATCTTCTTTTCCGAACATCGCGACAAGAACATGCGATGGATCGATTGAACCCGCTGTACACGCTGAACCACTTGAAGCAGCTATTCCAGATAGGTCAAGGTTGACAAGCAACGCTTCTACATTCGTGCCCGGAAAGCTTAAGTTTAAAATATGAGGCAGTGATTTATCAAGCAATCCGTTCAGCTGGAAAGAGATTCCGCTCATTTGGAGTTTATCGATGAACAAATTCCTTAAATCATTATAGAAGCTGCGTTTTGTCTCCAGCTCCTGTTGAGATAGCTGCACTGCTTTTCGAAACCCGGCGATAGCTGCTACATTCTCTGTGCCGGCACGGCGTTTTCTTTCTTGTTCACCGCCGAAAAGCTGACGCGCCAGCTTGATTCCATCACGGATAAAAAGAAAACCTATCCCCTTGGGGCCATTGATTTTATGTGCTGAAACAGAAAGCAAATCAATCTGAAGTTCTTCGACATCCAATTTTTCAATGCCATACGCCTGGACTGCATCGGTATGGAAAACTGCTTGATGGTCAGCTAACTTTTCACCAATCTCTTTTATCGGCTGAATTGTGCCTACCTCATTGTTTCCGTACATTATTGTCACAAGGATCGTATCATCACGTAATGCCCCTTCGAATGATTCCATGGATATCTGGCCATTTTCATCCACCGGCAGATATGTGACCTCAAACCCTCGTTTCTCTAATTCCTCACAGCTATGCAGGACGGCATGGTGTTCAATCTGGGTCGTGATGATATGCTGCCCCTTAGAGCGATTATTTTCGGCATAACCGATAATAGCCAGATTATCTGCTTCAGTGCCGCCGCTCGTAAATATGATATTGTTCCCCTTCGTCCCGATGCTTTTTGCCAGTTCATCGCGGGTATCATCGAGGATTTTCCTGGCCTCACGACCGAAATGGTGGATGCTCGAAGGGTTGCCGAACTCTGCTTCCATCACTTTGACCATTTCAGCAAGGACATCTGGATGCATAGGTGTGGTGGCTGCATGGTCCAAATAGATTCTTTCCAAAGTATTACCCTCTCTTCAGAAGATTTTTTTTAAAATTGCCGTTATTGCATCTCCATTAATGATGGGTTGTGCAGGCAACAAGATTTACGAAGAAAACCTAAATATAAAACATATAAGCGTCTGACTCGCCATAGTTGTCTGAATGATTGGCGAGGTCTTCGATTGTCGTATTATCAAGTACGTCCTTGACCGCGTCCCTGATGCGTGTCCAGAGCTCACGCTTGGCTGGTTCCTCGTCCTCTATTCCTTCAACGATGCTGATTGGACCTTCCAGGACTCGGATGATGTCCCCGGCCGAGATTGTTGACGGTTCAGAACTGAGAATATACCCGCCGTATGCTCCCCTGATGCTTTTCACCAGGCCGGCATTCCTTAGCGGCGCAACCAATTGCTCCAGGTAATGCTCTGATAAATCATTTGTTTGCGCAATGGATTTTAGAGATATTGGGCCCTCTCCATATTTTTTGGCCAGCTCGATCATGATCGTCAGTCCATAGCGTCCTTTCGTTGATATTTTCATACTGCACCTCTATTCAAATTTGTCTTAAAAATTATCTGATTATGTCATATATATTCATAATGCCCCATACGGCATTGTCTCACTATTAATACTATCAAAATCCTCAGTATATAGGTAGGCTTTTGCAATTATAGCACAAATTGCGCGGACCATGCGCAAGTCCCTCGTTCGTGTTATTGTATATATATGAAATATGCATTATTGGAGCGATGAGCATGAATCTTAAACCTCTTGCTTTCAGAATGCGGCCCCGGACGATTGAGGAAGTGATTGGCCAGTCGCATCTTGTAGCTGAAGGAAAAATTATCAATCGAATGGTCAAGGCAAGGCAATTGTCCTCGATGATTCTTTACGGACCGCCTGGAATCGGAAAAACCTCGATTGCCAGCGCTATTGCAGGAAGTACGAATTTCGCGTTCAGGACTCTGAACGCTGTTACCAATAATAAAAAAGATATGGAAGTAGTCGCCGCTGAAGCGAAAATGTCAGGGAAGGTCATCCTGCTTCTCGATGAGGTTCACCGCCTTGATAAAGCAAAGCAGGACTTCCTGCTTCCTTACCTCGAAAATGGGATGATCGTCTTGATTGGAGCGACCACAAGCAATCCATATCACGCTATTAATCCCGCAATCAGGTCAAGATGCCAGATTTTCGAACTGAAGCCGCTTAAACCTGATGATATTAAAAAAGCATTGCACCGGGCCATTGCCGATGACGAAAGAGGCCTTGGAGATTTGAAGATTGAGATTACCGAAGAGGCACTTACCCATTTCGCCACAGCCTCAGGAGGAGATGTGAGAAGCTCACTGAATGCTCTTGAACTAGCAGTGCTGTCCACCGAACCCGATACGGATGGGATCATCCATATTGATGAATCTGCAGCTGAAGAGTGCATGCAGAAAAAAAGCCTCTCACATGATAAAGACGGCGACGCTCATTATGATGTGCTATCCGGTTTCCAAAAATCCATCAGGGGCAGTGATGTGAATGCTGCCCTTCACTACCTAGGCAGATTAATAGAAGCTGGCGACCTGGTCAGCATCAACCGAAGACTCCTGGTCATTGCCTATGAAGATATTGGACTGGCAAGCCCGCAGGCAGGACAACGGACGCTGGCAGCAATCGAGGCAGCTGAACGGGTTGGCTTTCCGGAAGCAAGGATTCCGCTGGCAAATGCGGTAATTGAACTATGCCTGTCCCCAAAGTCCAATTCTGCTTATGTTGCACTTGATTCCGCACTGGCTGATATCCGTTCTGGTATCAGCGGCGAAGTTCCTGACCATCTAAAGGATGCACATTATAAAGGTGCGAAAGACCTGGGCAGAGGTGTTGATTATTTATATCCGCATGATTATGAAGGCGGATGGGTCAAACAACAGTATCTCCCGGACAGGATTAAAAATAAAGTGTATTACAAGCCAAAGAAGACCGGAAAATTCGAACAGGCAATTGCGGCAATCTATGAAAAAATTACGGGCAATAAAAAATAAGCGGCAGGACCATGATTATGGTGGTCCTTGCCGCTTTTTTAGCTATTTACACGTTCTATTTCAATGTCTTTTAACAATTCCCTGACTACATAGCTTGCCATAATGAGCCCAGCCACTGACGGGACAAATGCATTTGAAGATGGCGGCATTTTCGCTTTCCTGATTTCGGCATTATCATTGCCGACCTCTTTTCGGACATCTTCACGGATGACAATCGGGCTTTCATCTGAAAAAACAACCGGAATCCCCTTTTTGACTCCTTCTTTGCGTAACCTAGTACGAATGATTTTAGCGAGGGGATCAGTGTGTGTCTTGAAAATGTCAGCAATCTGGAACCGGGTAGGATCCATTTTATTGGCTGCGCCCATACTTGAAATCATTGGGATGTCACGCTTGATGGACTCCTTGATCAGATGGATTTTATAAGAGATTGTATCAGAAGCATCAACGATAAAATCAAGATCGTAGCCAAAAATCTCTTCATATGTTTCTTCTGTATAGAACATTTTTAACGCAATGACTTCGCATTCAGGATTAATATCCATGATCCTGTCACGCATTACTTCTACCTTCTGCTTGCCGACAGTCGAAAGAAGAGCAATAAGCTGACGGTTAACGTTGGTGATATCAACATCATCCTTGTCGATCAGAATCAGTTTACCAACACCCGATCTAGCTAAAGCTTCTGCCGCAAACGAACCAACCCCGCCTATCCCTAAAACAGCAACGGTACTATTTTTCATTATATCAAGCCTTCCTTGCCAATGGCCAATTCATTACGAGAAAATTGATGAAGCATCCAGACTCACTCCAAATATAAGATTGATGTTACTATCTATACCCGCTTTTGAATATATCATACCCGGCGTTAAATTCAAGTATTTTCATAGGAATTAAAGTGTATGTTAGTTTGGTTGTGTGAATTACTTAATGGAAAGCAGCTTAATTGCTAAAAAGTGTCAATTCGAGCGGTTCTATCGGACAAATAGAAGACTAATTTTCTATAATGTGTCCATTAGAAGGGCTCTATCGGACAAACAGAAGGACAAATTCCTAAAATCTGTCCATTAGAAGAGCTCTATCGGACAAACAGAAGGAGAATATCCTAAAAACTGACCGTTAGAAGGGCTCTATCGGACAAACAGAAGGAGAATATCCTAAAACTTGTCCGTTAGAAGGGCTCTATCGGACAAATAGAAGACCGAAATCACAAAAAATGTCCGTTAGGAGAAAAACGAATTCGTTCATATAGTCCTTTATAGGAATGATCTTTAAGGCACGAACAAAAAGCGCAAG
>NZ_BAUW01000116.1 GCF_000517385.1 Mesobacillus boroniphilus JCM 21738
TAAAACTTTTTACTTAGATTAGTGTCTAGCTCCAGCGCCTAGCCCCTCGAGACGCTTGTCTAGCTGCGGCTCCTAACTCCTCGAGACGTTTCGGTCCTGCCAATGAAGTCAAAGAACGACTTCACTGTCAGGCCCTCCAACGCTTGTCGGGGCTGACCAAGGCGCTTGCGCTTTTCTTATAGATGATCTGTTTTCTTCGAGTATTGATTCTTGCCTGCTTTGCGGTTCTTTTCACGGATCATATTTTTTTCATGGCGAAGGGCGTTGTTGTCCTTTGCTTTTTTATCGTTATCAGATGTATGTGGCATTTAAAAAACTCCTTTCTGGTTAGGTACATTTTATTTTCCCTAAAACCTGAAAGGAGTATGTAAATTTATGATGGCAGTTTGTTTAAGAAGAAAATTGCAATAGTCCCTGGCCCTGTATGGGAGCCGACAGCAGCACCGATGGAGGTTATGTAAACATCCTTTGCATGAAGTTCTTCCATTATAATATTCTTCAACTCAGTTGCTGTTTCAATATCATCTGCCTGGCTGATGCCAACAATCTGATTTTTAAATCCGACGCCGCGCTCCTTCATGACTTCCACAATCCTGCGGAGAAGTTTTTTCTTTCCGCGGATTTTCTCAAGCGGAACCAGTTTACCGTCCTCGACATTTAGCAGGGGCTTAATATTCAACAGGCCGCCTACGAATGCCGAAGCTTTTGACACGCGTCCACCCTTAGCAAGATGGTCAAGGTCATCTACAGTGAATAAATGCTCCATATGCTGGCTGTGGAATTGGACAGCTTCAACGATTTCATCTTTTGAAAAATTCTCCTTCGCCATCCGTGCTGCTTCCATAACAATTAACCCTTGTCCTAGTGAAGCACATTTTGTATCGATGATAGACAAGTTGAAGTCAGGGTATTCTTCCTTAACCTGCTCGGCAATCATGACGCTGTCTGATATGTTCCTGACAACTGTGAAGAAAAAGCTATGTATACCCCATCTTGCTTATTCTCGGCCAATTCCGTAAAAACTTCTTTAAAACCAGCAGGAGAGACCTGTGAGGTTTTTGGAAGGTTGCCAGCGCGGATTTGATCGTACACTTCTTTGGGCTGGATTGTTCGTAGGTCCTCATATTCATTGCCATTAATTTGGACCTTCAATGGGAATAGTATTGCGTCGTTTTCTTCATAAAAACTCAATGGCAAATCACATGCACTGTCAGCCATGATTTTTACTGACATAACTTTCACCTGCTTTCAACCTATATATGTAATAGTTTATAGGGAATATGGGAAAAAGACAATTAAATATAGTGACTTTCGGCAAAATAGGGGTACAGGAAGAATAGAAAAGAATAAGGGGGATCTACATGGTCTGGTTGGAGACAAAAAAAATCATCATCGTGGTGATAGGTGCATTCTTGAATGCTTTGTCACTGAACTTCTTTTTAATACCGGCAAATGTCTATGCAAGCGGCTTTACCGGAATCGCACAGCTCGTCTCGAGCATACTTGGTGAATTCGCGCCATTTAATATTTCTACTGGGATTCTGCTACTGCTTTTGAATATTCCAGTGACCATCCTTGGCTGGATGAAAGTTGGGAAATCATTTACACTTTATAGTTTTATCTCCGTTCTGCTTTCATCAATCTTTCTTGAAATCATTCCGGTAAAAGAAGTATCTAGTGATATTCTGCTGAATGCCGTCTTTGGGGGAGTCATTGCCGCGCTAGGTGTTGGACTGACATTGAAATGGGGGGCTTCCACAGGAGGAATGGATATTATTGCAATGGTCCTGTCACGAATGAATGATCGTCCGGTTGGTACATATTTCTTTATCTTGAATGGCATCATTATAATGACAGCTGGCTTTGTATTTGGATGGGAGAACGCTCTTTATACTCTTGTCGCTCTGTATGTGTCTACACGGTTAATTGATGCCATCCATACACGCCATGAGAAACTGACGGCGATGATCGTTACGAAGAAGTCTAATGAATTAAAGAAGGCCATCCATGACAAACTTGTACGCGGCATTACGCTGCTGCCTGCCAAGGGAGCTTTTTCAGGAGAACAGAAAGAAATGCTTATCATTGTAGTTACAAGATATGAATTGTATGATCTGGAACACATTATCAAGGAAGTCGATCCTCACGCGTTCACCAATATTATTGAAACAGCTGGTATCTTCGGTTTTTTCCGAAGGGAGTAAACACTGAAATGGAGGTTTGGTTAATGAGGAAGGTCAGTTTATTGATCATTTTGCTGTTGATGGCGGTGGCACCTGTCCTGGCGATTGGAGAAGAAAAGCAGTCACCCTCAACACTTGAATACAGTTTTACATCGACCCTATTGCTGGTCCTGAAAAAACTGAATTTGAAATTGTACTGCGAAACCAGGGGGATAACGAGCTTTCTTTTGAGTTCCCAACATCCCAGAAATACGAAATTACCGTCCTGGATGCTAATAAGAAAGATGTGTATCAATACTCAGAAGGAAAATCATTTACCCAGGCTTTTGAAACCTTGACATTGAAGCCGCAGGAAAAAATGAAATGGGTGGATAGTTGGGATTACTCGATGGCAGGAAAGAGAGTCCCGGAAGGTGAATACACAGTCACTGCACACTTGAAAGCAACTAACATCAATGGAGAACCTGTCAGGGACAAAAAGCTGCTGACTGATACGAAGACAATGTATATCCCTGGAGAAAACCCTGTTTTTAAAGGAGCAGTTTCAGATGGAATCAAAGGAAATTATAAAATAAAGGGTGAAGCCCGGCCAATCAACGGAAAGTTCTTTTATACTGTTGAGGATGGACATAACCAGTTGATCCCTGAAACAGAAATGAAGACTGGAGGGAAATACCCTCAATGGAAGCCATTTTCGCTCGAAATCTCAATTCCAGAAAGCAAGCTTCCTCAAAATGGATCAGTCATTCTTAATCTATACGAACGCAGCAAGGATGGCGAAATCATCCATACCCATCCAGTGCTGCTTGAAAGATTCAATAATCATAATTAGAAAAGCAAAAGCTGGCGGGATTTCCGCCAGCTTTTGCTTTTACTTGTTTTCAATTGAATTCAGCTCGTCCTGAAATGACCGAAGCTGCTCTTTTTCAGCCATTGTCGTATTGGCATAGGCTGATGACAGAGCATTTTTAGCTGTGTCGATGGCTGCAGACTGTTCCGCAAGCTCCGCAGTCTGAGCTAACTGGACAGCCTTCCTAGCTTCCTGAAAAAGCCTGTTTCCCATTTAAATCCCCCCTAGAGAGGACTCTCTGACATTCGCCATCTTTTGAGCTTCGGCTTCGGCATAAGTGGTGTGGTAAGGGATTCGGTTATCATGCTTGGAGACAGTATCTACCCCTTGCTGTACAAAACGCTTGGATTTATTGCTTTTACCCATCGTTTTACCCCTCCATCTACGAGCGAATTTGAAACGGGCATAACGCCGCCGCTTCGCTTATAGTATGCTCTTTTTACATAAAAACAATCGGTTCTGATGCAAGTTCAATTTGGAAGGTAAATGCAATGATTAACATTAATAGGACAAACGCCGAGTGAATTATCGGAAGAGTGTCCGATATCATCCGTCTAACGGACAAATGCAACGGGAATCAGCAAAAAATATCCGATAGAGCTTCCCTATCGGACATTTACGTTATCTATAGTGCTTTCAAATTAAGCAAGTCGTTCAAATAAACGCCAATGCCGTCTTCTTCGTTTGTCAATGTCATGTCGTTCGCGATGTTTTTCACGTCGTCGACAGCATTGCCCATTGCGATTCCGCGGCCAGCGTATTCGAGCATTTCCAAATCGTTATCTTCATCACCGAAAGCAATGATGCGGTCAGCTGGGATTTGGAAGTAATCTGATGCTTTCTTTAATCCAACTGCTTTGTTCAAGCCGCTTTTAACGATTTCTACGACATGGAAAGGAGCGGCCCAGCTTCTATGGTCAATCACTTCGGCATGTACTTCTGACAGATGGTTACGGATTTTACGGACATCCTCTTCATCAGAGTGGATTAACATACTCGTTGGAGATGCTTTTAAAAATCTTCTCAAATCGCCGGTCGTGATATTCGGATTTCCTATATTAAAAATATCCATCAGTTTTTCATCATGATAATGGACATATACATCGTCGATTACTTCGGCAATGATATTGTGGAATTTAAAATCATCAAGTGCTTCGACAATATCTTTCGCTACATCGATTGAAAGGGGGGAATGGTGTACTCCCCAGCTATTATAAAGCGGGTGATGGATATACGCACCGTTGAAGTTGACGATTGGTGTATCAAGTGCAAGCTCATGGTAGTACATCTCGCTGGAACGGAATGGTCTACCCGTCGCGATCATGACAACATGCCCTGCTTCCCGTGCTTTTTTAATTACGTGTTTGTTCTTTTCTGAAATCGTTTTATCATCTGTAAGTAAAGTTCCGTCAAGATCTAATGCAATTAAATGTTTTTCAGTCATAAATACTCCTTCTTTAACTCTTTTTTTCTTTATAAGTATATTTACTTTATGCACTAAAATGCCCAATGAAGTCAAAGTACGACTTCACTTGGTCGGCCCTCCGAGGCACACGATGTGCTAGACCCGCCATCCACAGGATAAGGAAAGCTTCGAAGCGATTCATCGCACGACCAAAAGCGGTAGCTTTTGGGAGGACGTGGCGTTTTAGGCGGGCAGCGCTTGTCGGGGCTGACCAAGGCGCTTCCGCTTTTCAAAATCGTATGCGTATGATTGGCTCTTTTTTCGTAAGAGTTTTACAATACATATATTGGATGGTTAAATTGGTCTTATAACCACTATGGTAACCATTTTACATATAAATTGTAAAAAAATCATTTTAGATACTTAAAAGTGCGGTAAATTTAATATCCGCTTGCTTCAGGAGGGTTAATCATTGATTTTAGTAGAGAAGAAACGCATTGAACATATTCCCGTTCTCCATATTGTAAAACAAAAGCAATTTTCAGATAGAATGCCTTTGATTGTTTTCCTGCATGGGTTTACGAGCACAAAAGAACGCAACATGCATTATGCTTACCTTTTTGCCGAAAAAGGCTTTAGGGTCATCATGCCAGAGGCGAAATATCACGGAACTCGCAGTGAAGGATTGTCAGAGGCTGAACTTAGCTTCCGCTTTTGGGAAATTGTCATCACCTCGATTGAGGAGCTTTCGACGATCAAACAGGAATTGGTGGAGGAAGGGCTAGTGGATCCAGCGAGAATCGGTGTTGCTGGTACATCGATGGGCGGCATTACGACACTCGGTGCACTGGCCAAGTTCGAGTGGATAAAAGCAGGTGTCAGCCTGATGGGGAATCCTTCATTTGAGGAGTTCGCATTATGGCAGCTGAACGAAATGGAAAAAAGGAATGTACAGATAGGTTTAACCCAAGAACAAATATCAGACTTGTTGAATCAGTTAAAACAGTACGACCTAAGCCTGCAGCCTGAAAAATTGAACAAACGTCCGCTGTTATTCTGGCATGGGAAATTAGATCCCGTCGTACCATATCAATCTGCGTATGATTTTTACGAGCAAAACAGGAAAAACTATGAGGGAATAGACGGGATGTTTGAATTCATTACAGATGACAAAGCCGGACACAATGTGTCAAATGCTGGTGTTGAGGCAACTGCAAATTGGTTTGGTAAGCATATCTGATGCTTTTCCGCTTTTAATGCGTATAAATCATTGTTATGATAGTAATAGGTTACAGCAATAAAAAAGGAGTGTTCACCGATGGATGAAGAATTAAAAGATAGCATTATGGGTGCGCTTGAGATGGTCGTTGACCCTGAACTTGGCGTTGATATCGTTAATTTAGGGCTTGTATATGATGTAGTTTTGAACGAGGAAGGACTTGCGACAGTGACAATGACATTGACGTCTATGGGCTGCCCGCTTGCAGGGACGATTGTTGAGCAGGTTAAATTGGCTCTTGCCGACCTTCCAGAAGTAAAAGATACAGAAGTTAGTATCGTATTCAACCCGCCATGGTCCAAGGACATGATGTCCCGTTACGCGAAAATCGCTTTAGGCGTTAGGGATTAAGTCATTGGAGATTAAGTCATAATCCAGAAGCAGCAGGTAACCATCCTGCTGCTTTTTACTATTGTAAAAGTCACAAAATTGTCATACAAAAAGGCAATTACCGGTCTATTTATGTGAGTTAGTTCACTTAATCATGTTGGAAACACTTATATACTTCTTTTATAGAGAAGTACTTAAGGAGCGCCAATGATGTTTGAAAGAGATTTTAACAAAGACCCATTCATTGTGATTTGGGAACTTACCAGAGCCTGCCAATTAAAATGCCTGCACTGCCGTGCGGAAGCCCAATATAGAAGAGATCCGCGTGAATTGTCCTTTGAAGAAGGTAAAGCGCTAATTGACCAGATATATGAAATGAATAATCCGATGCTTGTCTTCACGGGTGGGGACCCATTGATGAGGGAGGACGTTTTTGATATCGCGGAGTATGCGGTAAAAAAAGGCGTGCGAGTTTCAATGACACCAAGTGCGACACCTAATGTGACGAAGGAAGCGATTGAAAAGGCGAAATCAGTTGGGTTGTCCCGCTGGGCGTTCAGTATTGACGGGCCAACTGCTGAAGTCCATGACCACTTTAGGGGTACTGCAGGTTCTTTTGATTTAACAATGGAGAGAATCAAGTATTTGCATGAGTTAGAAATTCCGATTCAAATCAATACTGTTATTTCAAGATATAATATTGAGTATTTAGATGAAATGGCTAAGATGGTTGAAGATTTGGATTGTGTTCTTTGGAGTGTGTTTTTCCTAGTTCCAACAGGACGCGGACAGGAAAAGGACATGATCTCGCCGGTGGAGCACGAAAAAGTCTTCACTTGGCTATATGATTTGAGCAAAAGGGTTAAGTTCGACATTAAAACAACTGCTGCGCAGCATTATCGACGGGTTGTAATCCAGCAAAAAATGCGTGAAGCAAAGGATCATACAGAAGAAATTGATTACTTGACCGCGCTGACAAAGGAAGGATTGACTGGGTCCATAGACGGTCTTGGCCGGGCTCCTAAAGGTGTCAACGATGGCAATGGCTTTGTGTTCATATCTCACGTTGGGGATGTCTATCCAAGCGGCCTGCTGCCTGTGAAAGCAGGGAACGTAAGGGAACAGCCACTTGCTGAAATTTACAGAGATTCTCCTGTCTTCAAGTCATTGAGGAATCCTGACGAGTATAAGGGAAAATGCGGAGTGTGCGAATTCAGGCATGTATGCGGTGGTTCACGCTCAAGGGCATACGCCATGACCGGGGATTACCTGGAGAGCGAGCCATTCTGCGTGTATATCCCTAAAGCGCTGAGAAAACAAAAACAGGAGAGCTGATAAAGCTCTCTTGGGGTACGATAAAAAAGCGAGTGAAGCCACCAACTAAATGGCATTCATTCGCTTTTTCCGTCGTTTAGGAAATTTAGTTGTGGATAACTGTATGTAGTATTCTTAATCTAGCTCCTGCGCCTAGCCCCTCGAGTCGCTTGTCTAGCTTCGGCTCCTAACTCATCGAGACGCTTCGGTCCTGCCAATGAAGTCAAAGAGCGACTTCACTGTCAGGCCCTCCAGCGCTTGTCGGGGCTGAACGAGGCGCTTGCGCTTTTCTTATTAATCTATTGAACAAAATACCGCAGGGCAGTTTTCACAGCCGATTTCCTGGCGTAAATAATTTACATCATGGACCAGGATTTTTCCTTTTTTAATTGAAATGATTCCTTCTCGTTTCAGGTCATTCAGGATGCGGTTTGTGCTTTCTCGGGAAGTGCCGCAGAAGTTTGCCAGCTCCTGGTTTGTTAACGGCAGGTCAATCAAAATGCCAGTGTCTTTATGGACTCCATAGCTGTTAGTCATTCGGATCAAGGTAGAGAATAAAGCTCCTTTTTTTCCGTTCAGCACCAGGTCCCGGAATTTAGTCTGAGTTTTACGGAAATGATCGCTCATCCACTTCATGAATTCAAACGCAAGTTTCGGATTGTGGAAAATCTCCTTTTCAATCACGTCTTTTCTGATTGCGGCGATTTTCGCATCTTCCAGGATAAGCGCACTCAAGAGGTACTTAGGTGCATCGGTAAAAAGTGTCAATTCTCCGCAAATATCGTTTTCTCCGCAGATTCTTAAGGCAAGCTCTCGGCCATCCTGGGTGACTTTGCTGATTTGGACCTTGCCTCCCATGATCAAATAAAGCTCCTCAGCCTCCATGCCTTCCTGGAACAGGTATGAACCTTTTTTATCTGGATTGTCCGGTCGGCAAACTGGAGTAATTCTTTTATTTCAATTGAATGAGTTACTTTAGTTGTGTTTGGCATGGTCATCACCCTTTTTTTGATTTTAGCTCTCTAAAGTAAGAGCTTTGTACGCGACATAATCTTTATTGACACAATAATAACACCGGGATAGTGTTAACTAAATATTGATTAAGGAAATGTCAAAATCTCGTCACAATCTAAGACGGTTTTGTTCACATTTTAGAAACAAAGTCGGTCTCTGTTCATTATATCCATAAAAGAAGACTGATGTTTTGGATGTTTAGCTGTATCTGTGACAGTTTATTGAACAAAGCAGCAGGTGTGAAGTTCATCATATCTAAGAGTTTTGATTTTTCTTACTATTTATTCAGAGAACTGTACTTCATCAGTATAGCTGATACCTATTATGATTTGTTGATAGGGGCTTGTTTGTTGGTATCGGAGAAGCGATCTTCTCTGTAGGTGTAACAACGCTGCCCAAGTATTATCCTAAAGAACGCCACGGCTTCGTCAACGGTATATATGGCGTAGGTAATCTACCCCGCATCCTGCGATCGGAGAAGCATGGAGAAGAATTTTACAAGGAAATGTGGAAATCTGTAAAAGAGCATGGATTCTGGCAGGGGCAAATTTGGAACAGGAAGAAGAACGGTACCATTTACCCTGAATGGCTCACGATCAGCATTGTTAAAAATGAAGCAGGTGAAATCAAGAACTTTGTCGGCATGTTCAGTGAAATCCCTGTTAATAACAAATAAACTTTTAAAAGCTGCATCAATTGGTTGATGCAGCTTTCTATTTTACTTGA
>NZ_BAUW01000115.1 GCF_000517385.1 Mesobacillus boroniphilus JCM 21738
GGGGCAGGATTGTCTAAATGTTCCCGCGTTTTTTGTCTCCATTTTTAGTTCCTCCAATTTTTTACATAAAATAGTATTGCTTGTTAAAATCTTTGCGAAATCTTTTGGGACAAAAAATTAAGATATATTTTATCATACAGTCCTATTATAAGATTTATTATATTATCATTTCCTTCACCAGTTTCAGAATTCTTTTTTAATAATTGCATCTAAACTTTTTTGACTCTCGTCTATAATATTGAGAGGAGAATGAAAATGAATATTCCACCAAGTGAACAGAAGGCAGAATTAATTGGTGAACATTGGAGTAATAAAGAAAAACTAAGTTGGTTAATGGACGAATACGGGGATAAAATAATCAGGTTAGCGTATACATACGTACGATCTCACCAAGCTGCAGAAGACATAACTCAGGAAGTCTTCTTAAAGTGTTATGAAAAAATGCATTTATTTAGAGGGGATTCTTCATATAAAACCTGGCTATATAAAATAACTGTAAATAAATGTAAGGATTATCTAAAATCCTGGTCATATAAAAATATTATATTTACTGAACTCTTTGTTTCTTTTCAGGAATCTTTTTTTCCAGCAGCAGATACTCAATTCTTCACAAATAGTGTGAAGGAGGAAGTAGCGAGAAAGGTACTATCTTCCAGTGAAATATCGTGAAATCATTATCCTTTTTTATTATGAACATATGACGATAGGAGAAATCTCCACCCTTTTATCAGTTAACATTAATACAATTAAGTCAAGGCTAAATAGGGGTAAGAAAATCTTACGTATTAACCTGAAGGGAGTCGGATTTTATGAATAAAGACATTAAAAGGCTTGATGAAACAATGAATCACACGATTCTAAAAAATGTAAAATTTACTAAAAAAAATAAAATTGCTGTCTTCAGAACAATAAGCAAAAAAGAAATTAGTAAGAAAAAGCCTATCAAAAAATAGTCGCGCCTGTTTTAAGCATACTAGTCTTGAGCAGTATCCTATTTTTGTTTATTAATATTTATAAAGAGGATTTGAATTTCTTATCTCGAAATAATGCCTCTCAGAGTAACCAAGAAAATAACAATAAAAATTCAGACACAAGAAATATGGAACAAGCTCCTGTTTATAAACCCGAGCGTAATCAAGAAATTGCGAATAATATGACAAAAGAGCAAGTTTTAAATAAGCTCATAAATACTATTGATTATTTTAAAACGGCCAAAGGAAGTTTTGAAGAGTATACACAATCTGGTGGGCAATGGGTAATAACCTATCAACTGATGTTGAATGGTGAAGAATCTGCCGGATATAGCAAAGTGTATAATTCTGTTCGTGCAGAGAAAGATCATTCTACTTATTTTAGTAAAAATAAAATTTGGCTTTTAGATGAAAAAGCAAAAACCTATAATGAGTCTGATTTAGTGTCCAAAAAACTCTATGGAGAGCCTATAACAATTGATAAAGCCATTGGAGAAACTAAAGTAAAGAAATCCTCAATTTATAGGGATATACCTCAAATTGGTTTTGCTTCACATTCTTTATTCCCATATGAATTAGCAACTAAGTATCTGAGTGATATTTCAAAATGGGAAATTGAAAAACAAAATGAAAAATTACTTAACCACAACGTGATTGTCGTAGGCGGTACCCTAGATAAAAGTAAGAAAGCAAAAATACAATCCAGTACTTTCAAATTGTGGGTAGACAAGGATACTGGGATATTAATAAAATATGAAACATACAACGATGCGGGTGAACTAATCAACTATCTTCACACTAAAGAGTTACGGATAAATGAAAAGATTAACAAAAAAACTTTATCTCCCAATCTAAAAGGATTTAAACAAACACATTAAAAGCATTTCAGTTAATATTCGCCTGTAACCTCCTATTATGAAATGAGTATCCTGTTAATGGATTTGTATGGAATATAAATTGAATTATCACATAGATATTCCGAAAGATAGTTTAAAAACAAAGAGAAGAACCCTCAAAAGTTGTGGCAAGGTATTAGTGAATATTTCCCTAATCATTGGCAAGTGTAATGGGGTTAAATCAATATAAAAGTTACCTTCATAAAATTTTCGCGGGAAAATGATAAATGGAGCATTCATGTTAGAAGGATTTTCGGGGACTTGAACGAAAAAGAGCCCTCGAACCAAGCCAATTAATCAAACTCGCGGGATTGACACTACGGGAAAACTCCTCCGGTCAGCATAAAGTACAAAAGAGAATTTCCAAACGGGGCAGGAGAAAGCTCCGCGCTCTTCTATTCCGAGTGATGATGCCGATGGTTCGCCATAATGATGCCTTTAGAAGGCAGCATGAGTATTACACAAATCGTAAGGATCCATTACGCAAGAAGCAATCCATCGTGGTCCTATGCGGGAAACTATTAAAAGTTCTCCCGGGTTAAACCGTTCATAAATCAATATTTATAGAGGGAGTTAAAGTAAGTATTTCTAACATGATTAAGAGGGATAATAAAGAAAATATCAAATAGAGTTAAAAAAATGACAACCACGTCCTAAAACTATAATTTGAAAAAAAGGATACTAAAAATTAAAACATGGTATCCTTTTAAATTAATTATTTTAAGTAAAATAATTAATCGACGAAAGTATCAGCAATTAGTAAACGCTCAGTTTCCGATTAGTAAGGAATGAATCCCACCCTAATCTGCAGATCTTAAAGTCTCTGTAGTAGCTGTCGTATCCGAATTATCATCAACCATAAAATAATTAGTAATCTCTCTTAAAGGTCACACTTCTGTTAAACCTACATCAGCCTTTGTTCCGAGGCAAAAGTAGGAGGAATGTAGCCTTTATAGTATATTCCAACGATGAATTCTTATAATCCATTCTCCATGAAGAGTATTGGGTAATTTCCCCATTTCCATCACCCTATGACTTATAAGCAGCTACAGTTCCAGTTTCAAAGCTGTCAGCCGAAGGCAATACATCTAATCCAATTTGCACAGCTCTCGTCAAAGCTTACATTGTAAACCATCTAGTTCACCAGTTTCCAGTGAAGGAAAAAGCCTAGTTGTTCTCCAAAAGTTGCATAGGTCATCTTTGGATTTAATTTACCCATTCACCCACCTTGAGTGTCTCCATTACTTTTATTGAATAATAGATTACTTTAAAAATTAGCTGTTCTATATAAAAGATTATCATTCTTTTAATCATTGAATAAAATGAAGCCTAAAAAAGTACAACCTCTATTGGTTTCAATACTTTCAAAAAAATGGGCTGCTCCACCTTATTTTCCCTTAACCATTCCACATTTTCCTCTTCCATTCTGATTACTTTTCTAGTTAACAACCTAATTTATAGCTTTATTAAGAATTTACCATTTAGCGATAACAAAATTATATTTTTCATATGGTTGTTATTTTATCATCTCTAACTCCTTTACTGATTAGAACAGCGAATTGTTAAACACAGAAGTGAATGCACTATAATTCGCTTTTCTAGTTAAAGGGGGGTAATACACATGACTTAAAACAATGGAATATAAAACTGTTAAACCATTCTATTTAAAACAAAAAAATTGGAGGTAATATTATGGCTTGTTTTACTACTTCTCCTTACGGAATAACTGGTTGCACTGATGCTAACACCTACACTTCAACAGCGACATCCGTTGATTTTCAAATGGAAGCAGGTTCCAATCCTGCAGGTGTTACATATAATTATACTGCATGTCTTCAAAAATACGATTCATATGACGGGTGGATTAACTGGAGTTGTAAATCAGGTAGCTTTTCCAGAAAAACCTCAGTGATGGCGTTTAGCTTAACTAGCCCGAATGCTCCTGCAGGAACGTATCGAATGATGGTTAACTTTTCAGCTGGCGCTGCGGTTGTCCCATTTTCCGCGGTCACAAGTACATTCATTGTCCAATAAGAAGTAAACTGAAGAGAATTCTCTACAGTCAGTTTGTAGACAAAAGGGGTTCGGAATGTTCTCATTCCGAACCCCTTTTTGGATTATATCTAATTTTTCAATAGACTATCTTTGCTATATTTTTATGCCATTTCTGGACTTCTCCATGTCCAGTTAGCCTTCTTCTTCAAGTGCAAGGCAACTGTTGGCAATCAGTTTCACCCAGAGGCCATTTTGCATTCAGACCAAGGAATGCACTACACGAATCCTCTATTACAAAGCAAAGTGAAAAAGCTTGGCTTAACTCAATCAATGTCCCGAAAGGGATTTGTTGGGATAACCGAGGCCACTTAATAGCTTCATAGGCGCTTTTTTTTAACCGTCCGTAAACTTGGACACAGTTCAGATTTTTACTTGAGAGGTTTTCTTGTGGTTCAAAATGAAATTTTTATATAAAAAAATGGTGTTATTGGTTGTGGAATCTTTTATTATATTTTCTTTATTTACAAGGTAGGAAAAATATGTATTGAGAAAGGATTTGTTATGAGTACGATTGATATTCCTGTATGGACAACTATTTTGGGTAACTTCGGATTTCCTGTTATGATTACAATCTATCTTTTTTTAAGGTTTGAGAGAAAACTTGAAAAGTTAGAAGAGGTGATATTAAAATTAGCGGAAGTTATAAACCAAAAAAAGGAAGGGTGAAAAAAGTTCTCCTGAAAGTATTTTCCAAAGCGTACAATTTTTTGGTACAATTTAAGAAAGTCAATACCGCTTTAACCAGGAAGGACCTATTTTTTTTGCTATTAATACGAACATACGTTCCTTTAGAAGGGTGGGCGTTTGAAAATGTGTGATTCAACCTCGGTTTTAAGAAGATATTTAAAGGCAAATGAAGAACAATTGAAAAACCCTATCATTAATTCATTTTTAAGCACTCCGGAAAACATGGACCTTTTAAAACAAGTAATTATTGACCCAACTGATATCTTAATCAATCGGCTAGATGAATCTTTTAAAGAATTCTACTTTCGGATCAGGTTCACCAGCTATCTTTCTAAGACCATTCACTTTCATTCAATCAACTTTGATAAGAGTAAAAAACATAAGTTTGATAGGTTTAGGTTGATCTTAGACAAACCTTTAAACAAAGAAACAGATACACCACTGATTGATGTGCTGGCAACAACAGAATTCAAGGAAGAAATAAATGAACTTGATATGTCGTTAGGGATAGAGGACCGGCTGACAAATTATTGGCTATACGAAGGATTTCAGCAATTAACGGAAAACCAACGCCAAATTATCAGTTTGGCCTATCTCCATGGTTTAACCGATTCAGAGATAGCACATAAGTTAAAAAAATCACAGCAGGCGGTTTCAAAGAGTCATACAAGGGCTTTGAAAAAAATGAGAGATTTTCTCGAAACCGCTAGTAAGAGGAGCGGTATAGATGAAAGATAGTTTATACACACTCGTAAGACAATCTAAAACGGATGATAACTCACTGAATACGGTGATCGAGCTTTTTTCTCCGAAAATCATTTCTTCTCTAAACCAAACAAGCCAGCAGGATAGAGAGGACTTATCTCAGGAGATAAAAATGAAATTGTTATTCTGTATAAAAAATTATGACGTAGAAAGTATTCCAGGCTACTTTCAAATGATAGAGCAGCTCAAGAAAAGAGAAAATGGTCGGCGTTGACAAGGATTTTTGAAGCAGAAAAAAATTGTTTCATAGGGTTGTATTTATAGCTATGAGTCTTTCTTTATTAAATATCTGTTCGTGATAACATAGGGAAAACTTACCCCATGTTACCGTGAATAAGATCAAACTAAAACCGGAAGGAATGTTTGTACATGGATTTAATGGTCTTAATGGTTCAAGAGTGGGTCAACGACACCTATGGAGGGCGAAGCGGCTATCAGCCAGCTCCAGAAAAGGGGAAAACAGGATGGTCAACTGTCTACGCTCTAACTCGTGCTCTACAAATTGAATTGGGAATCGGAACTCCAGCAGACAGTTTTGGACCTGGTACAAGTGCTGCCTATAAGAGTTGGGGCGAAATGGAATTAGGTTCAGTTCCGGAAGATGAGAAAGGGAAAAATATAGTTCAAATCTTACAAGGTGCTTGTTATTGCAAAGGGTATGATCCAGGTCGCTTTCATGGAGTTTTTGATGAGAACTTAAAAAATGCTGTCATTCGACTGCAAACCGATGCGGGATTGCCCGTTCGCAACGGAAAAGTATATGACTACGTTTTTAAAGCGTTTCTGACCATGGATGCTTATGTCCTGACGTTCGGCGGCGATCCTAGAATTCGAGAAATGCAGCAGGATTTGAATAACAAATATTATATTACGTCCGGTGTGCAGCCATGTGACGGCCATTATCAAAGAGGGACGAATAGAGCGTTAATCTATGGAATTCAAACAGAGGAAGGGATTGCACCGAACCTTCAAACAGGCAGCGTGGGACCGACGACCAGGGATCGATTGCCGACATTAAGTTTAGGCAGTAGTGGTAACTTTGTTAAGTTACTCCAATATGCATTGTATGTAAACCGGTTCGATCCTGGAGCATTCGACGGGTATTACGGCAGCGCAGTGAAACAAACAGTACTGAATTTCCAAAGTTTTTGCATGTTGCCTGCCGATGGTGTTACTGGAAAGCAAACATGGCTTTCAGCTTTAGTGAGTACCGGGGATTCAACAAGAAAAGGAACGGCTTGTGATTGTGTAACCATGATTACCCCAGCGCGCAGAATCATTGAAAGCGGCGGGGTATCAGACAGTGGGGCGTTACTTAACGAATGTGCCTAATTCCTCGTTAAATAAAAAAATTCAACCGGGTGAGCTGCAGAACATTTTTAATGCCGGATTGACCGTTTTCCCAATTTATCAAACAATAGGGAGCTATTTAGGGTATTTCACCATAGAACAAGGTCGTATTGACGCTCAAGCAGCTTTGAATGCCGCTAGGAACATGGCTTTTTAAAGGGTGCGACGATTTATTTTGCGGTAGATTTTGACGTTCTTGGGCATGAAATAACCCAGAATATCATTCCCTACTTTATTGGGGTAAACGATAGAATGAATAATCTGGGGAGCATTTACAAAATAGGAGTTTACGGGCCGAGAGCGGTTTGTATTCGGGTTTCTGAACGAGGATTGGCGACAACAAGTTTTGTGAGCGGCATGTCCACTGGATATAGCGGGAACCTTGGTTACCCTCTCCCTGAAAATTGGGCGTTTGATCAAATTTCGACTATTTCTATTGGCTCCGGCGACGGATATATCGAAATTGACAATAATATTAAGTCCGGTAGATATAATGGGGAAAGCAAAGTAGACCCTCAAGTCCAATACCCTTCAGAACCAGACATGGCGAACCACATTTTCTTTGATTTAGTAGATAAGATTTATGATATTGCGTTTGCTCACGCAGGTGGAAACGTTTCACGAGCAAATATACTTGTATGTCAATATCTAAGGTCAAAAACTTATTTTAGCGATCTTTGGGATATGACAGCCGGTCCTTTAGATGAAGAATTTATCGCTAAGGCTGATAGTCAATTGGGTAATCCACCCGTTTATGAAGTGTATGATCCAAAATATAAGATAGATATTGGGGTTCCACATTTAGCCGCCACCCTGAATGCTGTTTTACATCAGGGATCGAACAATCAGGTCTTTGTGGATGTTGCTGGTTGGGCCGGAGATTTAATTAGCGCTGCTGGAGACTCTGCTGTGGCTGAGGGGTTTGATTCAGCTTATGACGCAGCGTTCCACTTAATTGGACATTTTGATGAAAGCAAGTCTGAGTTTTCAATGTCAGATTTTATAGCGGACGTGGATGCGGTGAACATCGGAAATATGCTTCTTAATATCCCACAGCCAATAAATGGTTTATTGCGATATTACTATGAAGATAGATATTCAGTAAGGTTCAGTCTGTTCTACGAAAACCGATTTTCGGGTGATCCCAATTTAGTGCAGTCTCAAGGCACGTATGTACTGACATCTTCTGAGGCGGGTATACTGGAGCTGAGAGGGTTATTCATGGATCGCTTCAAAGTCCCTGGCTATTCGACTGAGCAAGGAGAAGAAGTTGCCAGGGCCTTTAAAGATATTCTTGTTCAGCTAGTAAACGAAGAATAGAGTTCAATACAAGAAAAGGCTAACCGTTATGTGGGGTTAGCCTTTCTGTTTTGCACCTAGTGTCAAGTTAATCGGTATGGTATTGCACTTCAATCTTTTTAAAATCTCTTTTATAATCATAGGCATAATCTATAATTAATGTATTGGGCGACACCCACTCCAACTCATAGGCTTCTTCTGAAAAGGGTTTATATCCCCGATCGGTGTCAAACTTGGTTAAAGCGGTCATAAATAAGCCTGAATCTGAAATCTGGTAAAGCATCGCATACCCTTTTTCAATCACCACAAATTTTTCGCTTTGATCGGGTGAGGAGAAAGTGGTGTACTTGATTTCTGCGAATAGATTCGAAGAGCTAATGATTAGTATGAAAAACAACCCAATCCCTATCACAATCAATCTCATCCCTAGATCTTTTAACATATACATAGCTGAACCAACGGCTGCAATAATGAGCCAGATGCCTAGTGTAGTATGACTGATCCCACTGGATGGCGGCCCGAGTTGAACGTAAACACCCTTTGTATCCATATACAATAGTATTAGTAGAAGTAGAATGCTGGCACCGAGAACAATGAAGGCAATCTTATTTGGTCTAAACATTTGATTTAATCCCCCTTAAGTTTGAGAACCTATCCGCACAAATTATATCATATTTAAGTTCAAAACATTGTTGTTACTTCGTTTACCCAATCTGCGTATAAGATTATATATAAAGTGAAGAGTGTGGGGAGAGGTGAACTAACTTGAATAGTAGAAAGAAAAATTGGTTGTACATGGCTTGATTTCAGGCCCTTCTCGTTAGAGTAAATAAGTGCAGCTGAGCAACAACCAGAATTAGGATCAATCTCCCATGAGTGCTACCCATCAAGGGTGCGACAATCGGTGGTACACCGTGGTGGTTGGAGTCAGACTAACGGATGGGCTCTAAGGCACCATAGTTCAAAGACCTTCTTCTCCCAGCCTAGGAACAGTATCGACAGACGGGAGCCATTTTCATTCTCTGTGGTGAATCGCCGTTTTTGCGATTCATAGATGGCTATAGGGTGCGTTTATCCAGGAAGGATAATGCACCTTTTTATTGAATTCCTTATTA
>NZ_BAUW01000114.1 GCF_000517385.1 Mesobacillus boroniphilus JCM 21738
GGAATTCCGCTAAACAATTTAATATCCTGGAATAAGCTGAAGAGCAGAACCATTTATCCCGGGCAGCAGCTGATAGTGGCCGATCCATCGGCCACTATCTCAAACCCCGGAACTTCGCTGCGCCTGTTGCAGCAAAACCAGCTGTTGCTCCAGCACTTGTTAAAAAGGAACCAGCTAAAACCACTTTACCTGCAACTCTGGTAAAAACTGAAACCGTTAAAACGAGTGCTCCTTCAGTGACTGCTGACTATTTGGTGAAAAGCGGTGACACTTTAAGCAAGATCGCTTTTCAACACGGCGTTACCGTTACCTCTATCAAGCAATGGAACAATTTAAAGTCTGATTTGATTTACGTGGGGCAAAAGCTCATGCTTCATACGGACAATGATCCTAAATCTGTGACTTCCCCAGCAAACGAATCACCAGTTGCCGCAAAACCGGGCTCCCGTGTCAATCTGTTTGGGGAACAAACCGCTGAAACAATTGCAAAGGAACTTATTGGGGTTCCATATAAATGGGCTGGAAACACACCAGATGGATTTGATTGCAGCGGATTTATTTATTATGTTTATAATCAAACCGGAAAAACGATTAACCGCTATTCATCCGCTGACTACTTTAACAGGGCTTATTATGTAAATGATCCACAGCCTGGTGATCTTGTGTTCTTTGCGAATACATATATTAAAGGGATATCTCATATGGGTATATATATAGGAAATAATGAGTTCATTCATGCTTCTGACGGTGGAGGAGTGATTATATCCAGTCTTAGCTCACCATACTACCAAAAACACTTCGATTCTTTTAAGAGATTCTATTAGAAATTCGAGCTCCTATGGCTGACGTAAAATACCTGATTAAAAGCGTAGGAGAAGATAAAAAAGAAGATGCCCCGATCCATTCGGTTGGCATCTTCTTCATTTACCATTATATAACTTAAACTACTCTCGATTATTACTTATCCTTAATCTCCAAAAGCTTCAATCTCAACTCATTCTCCATTGAGGCCAGATCCTGTTCAGCCTGGCGTCTCTTTGTCCGGCCTTCTTCCTGGATTCGTAACGTCTCTTCCAGTGTAGTGATTAGGTTTTCCTGCGTTTTCTTCAATGTTTCGATATCGACAATGCCACGCTCGTTTTCTTTAGCTGTTTCGATTGTATTTGTCTTAAGCATTTCAGCATTTTTCAGCAATAGTTCATTTGTTGTTTTTGATACCTGCTTCTGTGCTTCAACCGCATGCCGCTGCCTGATCAGTGTCAATGCAATGGCGACCTGGTTTTTCCAGAGTGGAATGGCAGTCACGATCGATGACTGGATTTTTTCCACTAGCGCCTGGTTAGTGTTTTGGATCAGGCGGATTTGCGGCGCACTCTGGATAGTGATTTCCCTGCTTAATTTCAGGTCATAGAGTCGCTTATCCAGACGGTCGGCAAACTGGATCATATCGTTGACTTCCTGGAACTTCATTTGATCCTGAGATGTTTCCGCAGCCTTTTTTAACTGTGGAATTGTCTTTCCATGCAGCTCCTCAAGCTTCAGTTCTCCAGCGGCTATATAAATATTCAGCGCATTGAAATATTCTTTGTTCGTTTCGTACAACTTCTCGAGCATGCCAATATCGGATAACAGGACATTTTTGCTGCGATCGAGTTTCACGCTGATCCGGTCAATCTGTGCTCCAGTCTTTTGATACTTGGAGAGGATCTCCTGGACTGAACCCGAAATCTTGCCAAACATCCTGGCAAAGAAGGATTGCTTTTCAGTGCTAAGCTCCTCCGGATTCATGTCATTGAGATGCTTCATCAAATCATTGATGATTTCTCCTACTTCACCGATATCCTTTTTCTGGACATGCTCAAGCATTGCATGAGAAAAAGCCAGAAGTTTTCCTTGCGCCTGAGTGCCGTATTGAATCATTGCCTGGTGATTTTTCGGGTCAATCTGTTCTGCTAATTGGTAGGCCCTCTGCCTGTTTTCCTCAGGAATGACATCAATCAGCTTGACAGGCTTGCTGTCCTGTTGCTGCGGGCTGGGCTGCAGCTGCAGTTCAGGCGAATCGCGAAACGGATTCGTTAAGACATCATCCATGATATTTCCAGTATTCTTTAAAAGATCTGGATTTTTTTCTGTCATTATTTTAACCTCCTGGTTTCATCAGGAATTTCATTTCGCTTCTTGATCGAATGCTTCGCAACGTCTATTTCAAAATTCAAATGATCGAGATCCTCTTCCAGCATATAATTCAAATCTTTCTCAACAATCTTGGTAAGGTCCTTTAAAGTGTCCTGCGTTTCATTTAAAGAGTATTCCAACTCTCGGTTTTTGGCTGGCTGGGAGGATAGGAAAGCATATTTTTCACTTAGTTCCATTATCGAATCAAGATGTGAAAAATAAAACTGTTCCGCCTTGAAAAATCTTCTCGGCTCCCGGCTGTTGAGCTTCTGGATATTTTTCACAAGCCGCACAAGCTCTATTCTTTGTTTAAGCGAACGGATATGGCGAATTGAAAATAGCGACTTCTGAATCCTGTTGATTTTCACATTCGCCTCTTTAAGATTTCTCTTAATATATTTGTATTCCTTCATGGTCAGCCTGTTTTTTTCCAAAAAGCGTTTTTGCAAATATAATCCTAGTCCCAAAAACATAACTCCCCCGCCAATAAACCCATAAAACGAAGACATCCAGAAGGTCTGGTCAAAACCGGTGAAGGCCAGCAGCCAGATGAATGCCGAAAAAGGGATTGCCGCACCAGTTTGCATAAATCGTAAAAGGAATTTATTCATCAGTATCGACTCCTGTTTAGAATCTTCCTATCTATACGTGTAGGAGACACAGAATGTTTCATTTAGCTGTAAATAAATGTTTTCTCTCTTATACATTACTTCAAAACCGACTATTTTTCCACAGACTCAGTTTGTAATCTGTTCTAGGTCTTGAGACGTAGATGAATTTAAACTGGAAATATTTAATTGAATTTTACAGTGACTTTTCGACAAAAGATGTGGACTAGCTTGTAAGATTACCTGGTAATTTGTAGAAATTTTTGTTGTTTGATTTTTCGAAAAGGCGGTATATATGGATTACAGAAACAAAAAGTAAAAAAAAATACAACTGATAGGAGTGTTTTTTATATGAAAGTAAAAGCAGGAAGCTGGAGTATGTTGAGTCCAGAGGAGAAACTATGGTTATTAAGAGCCATTAGTAACCAATCCAAAAAATAAAAAATCAATGAATAATGAAAGTGGAGTGAATTCAGCTGGAATGAGCATAGAAAAATGGTTGTCATTAATAGAAGAAAGACTGCTGTTAAGAACCATCTGTTTCTTGAACTAGCAGTCTTTTCATTTAGAAACTTAAGACTATAATAGTCTTCTTCCATTCCCCTTTCTCATCTCTTCTTGATATATTTCTATCTAATTCTTCATATTCCTTGGAATTATTGTCGCTATTTGTAATATAAATGTAATTATGCCGTTATTTGTTTGTAACCCCTTTCGCTATATACTAGGTTTAACTTTTAATTAACGGGGGTAAAACTACTTGTTTAAAAGAATCCTAGCATCTATGTTGCTCTTCGCTTTAGTAGCTACTGTCGCACCGTCTATTGATAAAGCCTCTGCCTCTGGAACGACTTATTATGTGAAAGTTAATTCTGGATCATTAAATATGCGCAATAAACCTGCTACTTCCGGAAAAGTTGTAGCTAAACTTCCTAAGAACCAGCTAGTAACTGTGTCTTCACAATCAAAAGGTTGGGCCAAAGTTTCAACAAAAGGAAAAACAGGTTATGTAAGTTCACAATACATTGCACCAAAAGCTGCTGCAGTCAAAAAGACTTCAGCTCCTAAACCGGCTGCGAATACAGCTGATTATAAATCTAAAGCAATCTCAGTTGCGAAAAGCAATTTGAGAGTCAAATATAAATGGGGCGGCACTACAACCAGCGGTTTTGACTGCTCAGGTTTAGTAACCTACTCATTTGGCAAGGCAGGTACGAAAGTTACTTCTTACCAGCCGGGCGATCTATTATTCTATGCAACTAGCGGTGGCAAGAAAGTAACACACGTCGCCATCTACATCGGAAATGGTCAAATGATTCACTCCGCAACTTCTAAAGGTGTATCAATCGTAAGCATCAATAATTCATATTGGAAGCCAAAGTTCATTGGCGCTAAAAGAATATAAATTAAAAAAGTGGCCATTGCCACTTTTTTTTGTTTTATCACCCACCTGCCCGTTCGATCCATCCGCCGAAATGCATGGCGAACAACGCTACTTCATCAACTGATATCTTTTTGCCCATGGCTTCTTCAAGATGTCTCGGTCTTCATCTAACATCTTCGGTTCAAATGAAGAGTCGATTGCCCACTGTGACGCGATTTCCTCCTGGCCGTTCGCGTTCTTCAGCATTCACAAGCCGTCGCGCAGCCATTGAATGGCCGATCCGGCAACAAAATAAAAATGCTTCCTTCAAGAGCATACTCAATCTTGCCATCCAGCCCCAGACAAGTGTAGTCAATAGTCCATGCTCTGATTTGACCGCTTTTTCACCGGTATTCATTAGTTTGCGAAACATGAACGACCTTCCCTGCTTTGTCGAAAAGAATCGCCCTTGAGCTTGTCGTTCCCTGGTCTAAAGATAGAATGTACTTTTCCATAAAATAATTCCTCCCCTTGTCAATTTAACCGCTTTCGATTTATCGTTATCTTAACGCGCCAACTTTAGATATATCTAATTGTCCTGCCTGTTTTTTATCTACTGTATAAGCTAATGCCAGGGACTACTGCTACTATACCAATTACCAGCCAAAAAATTCGCTGTGACTGCACCTGTGTAAAAAATTTAATAAAGACACCCTAAAATGGGTGCCTCTATCACTCGCTCTATTTACGGATTCTGTATCTGTTTATACCTTCACCTTCACGTATACTCAGGCCTTTTTTAGGCTCGATGTAAAAGGTCATCATACCCTGTGAGTTTTTCGTCATTTCATCGCGCAATTCTTTCGCAGCCTGTTTTCTTTGGTTGAACTTAGATTCCTTCATGTTAATCACAAATGTATGATTGAAGCTTAAATACACTTCAGTCTTGCGGATTCCGAGAGACTTTGTTTTCTTGACATGTGTAAGGGAAAACCAAATGCAAAATTCATCATTGTAAGATTTGGTGGGAAATAACCAGATTCCCAGATTGCAGTTTATCTTAATTGGGCACATGTAAATATCGCCAAGGATCTCCCTGGAACTTTTCCGGCCAGCATTAAAATCAGACCCAAGGGTCAGCATAGTACTGTTAATGACATCTATCGGCTTCATATCGACAAGGAAGGTTTCTTCCCCTTCTATGATTCTCGTGCACAGTTTTCCATTTTCGTTGTATTCCCCAGTCAGCAGCACCGTTTCCTGATTAATTTTGTAATCACGTAATAGATTCACTATTAGATCCTCCTATGTATTGCTTTATCTGACATAAAAGGTATACTAACATAGTTGGTATACCCAACACACTTTGTCCTCGGGATTTGTCCGCTATGACTATATTCCCGGGGACTCTTCAATTTATTTCGAATTTTAACCTCCTGTCTCTTTAACAGGGCTACATGGTGTAATTGAGCGTGGTGTTGGTCTAGAACCCCTATAGGTATTATTATATTAACAATGACATTTAAATGTAAATCTGTATTTTTATGTTGCTCAATTCTTAATTCTTAAGGAAGATTGCTAAAATTAAACTTTTTTAGTATAATATATTTTTTAGCGGACCTACATTCAGGTCCGTTTTTTTATTTATATACGAACATAATCGAAAAAATTGCCAGGTTACTCCTAATCCAATGGTAGTAACTACTGATCAATTTAGAGGAAAAAAAATTATCAATCATTGTCTAAAAAATTTCACAATTCAAAACACTGATAATCGTTACATTCTGATGTTTACTCTTTTATTAAGTCTGAAAATTGAGTTTTCAAGACTTTTTTGTTTATTTTTTAACCATTTTGCCCTCTAAAATTGAATTTTCGTGATTGGTGTACTCTCATGTTTCCCAGTATGTTTTAGCTACCCGGGAATAAAACAGAACGCACGCGTTTCGAAAGGATTGCAAATTGGAAAGCTTTGAACAGTTATCGAAACAGTATGAGCCAATGATTCACAAAATTATCTCCTCCCTCCATATATATAAAAACAAGGAAGATTACTTCCATACAGGACTCGTAGGACTTTGGGAGGCGGCTGAAGCCTTTGATCCAGAGAAAGGTGAATTTGCCAATTATGCTTATTCGTTTATAAAAGGCCAAATATTAAATGAGATGAATCGAAATAATCGGCTCGAAAACCGTAATGTTTACCCAAAAGAGGAATATTGGGAAACCGTTGAAGAACCCAACGCTAATACCCCGCTCGAACTTGAGTTTTTGATGAGCTACTGCGGGGACCTCACCGAGAAAGAAACAAAGTGGGTCATCTACACTTGCGTTGATTTCCTCTCCGTCAGAGAAATAGCTCAAAAGGAAAATGTCTCTGAATCAGCAGTCAAACAATGGAGAAGCGGCGCGAAAAAGAAGCTTAAGGATCAATTATTAGAGGTTTTAGATTAAATAGTTTTTGAGAGCAAAGGCAACAACCTAAAAAAGCCTGAAACCACGTTTGTTATCTTGGTTTCAGGCCTTTTATATTCGCAAAATCCCATTCATCACTTTCACTCTACAAAGCATCCTTCCAGTTTTCTGAAGTTAATTCCAAGAATCTTTCTTTATCTTTGCTTATCAATGCCAAATCAATTTCTTCTGCTCTTCTTTTTTGCAGGAATTCATTCTGGACCTTTTGGATGATCTTGTTTGCTCCATCTGTGTACCTTGTTTTTTTACGAGTCAGAATCAGCTCCGTATTGTCAGGATCATGCATGGTGTCCATGAACATATTCACGTCTACATTTTGTTTATAGAAGTTAGAGTTCTTATCGTTTTTCATGAATTATCCCTGCCTTTTTGGGTTATGTTTTAGTTACTATTTACCCAATCCTGCAGAAAAATAACTTGTGCAGTAGATTATCTATCAATTTGAGAATCAAAATGGACAATTGAATAACTACCTTAAAAAAAGAGCAACCATTGAGGCTACTCTGCATCCAACATGATTTTTCCCCATTCAAACAATTCTCCGGGATCTGTTTTCCGTTCTGGTGCATATTCATTATGGCCGATTATATGCATCCTGTCTCTCTTAATCTCTTTGCTTCTTGCTATTATATCATCAAGAAGCATATTAAGAGCTTCATATTGTGCTTCCGTGTAGCCGATATGTTCCTGGGGGATCTGTTTGTAGTGCTCTGTAGACATCATTTGCTGCATTTCGGATTCAGTGCCGATGGCCATTAGCTCAATGCCAATCGAATATTTATTCAACTGATCATTGTACTCGGCGTATTCAATAAGCTTCCCTTTCCCTGAATGGCGGGCAGCCCGGCTTTCAGGCAATAAATAGTATATTTCACCTTCCCTGTCGATCATATAATGCGGGGAAACATCGTAATCAATAAAAATTTTTCTGATGTCTTCATATATATAAGGATTCTCAGGGTTAGCCGCGGCATTGCTTATGAAATGCAATACGATATGGGTTGGTATACTGCTCCGTGGCACAAGATTCATGTTTGGCATAAAGTCTTTAATTACTGGAATTTGTATTTGAGTTTGAACAACCCTCTGTTTTTTTACTTCTGCCTTTGCCGCCGTTTCCTCCTGAAGCCCTCCAGAGCAACCACTCAAAATCAGTAACAAGAAAACTACTAACTTAATCAATAAGATCCGCTTTTTCATTATTTTCCCCCAGCGCTCTTTCTATCCCCAAACTATTCGGCAACTATTTTAAAATTCCTCCCTGACGACCCTTTAAGACGTTCTATGCGAATATTTAATAAATATTAATATTGATTCTTCCCCTTTTATTTTACCTTTCAATTCTTAGTTCCTTTAACCTAATACTATATTACCGAATTAATGAATTTTCAATTTATTTATTTTATATCGAGTCAATTTTGATAGAATTGAAGTGTTTGAGAGAGATAACTAGCTTTATAGCAATACTATTTGAATTCAAGGAGGAAAATGTTAATGAACTACCATCAAAAGTTCTACCGCAAAATTATGTCAATAACTGCCTCTGCTGTACTTTTGACCTCGATTGCTGTTCCTGCAGTCTCTGCAAACATGAAGGGCATGAAACCAGGCAAGCCGTATGAACTAACGATCATGCATACAAATGACACACATGCACATTTAGATACTGTCGCAAAACGGGTTTCCGCTATTAAGCAGGTACGCAAAGAAAACGCTAACACACTTCTTTTAGATGCTGGGGATGTTTTCGCAGGAACCCTGTATTTTAACGAATTTCAAGGACTGGCTGATTTGGAGTTCATGAATTTAGTCGGCTATGATGCCATGACATTTGGCAATCACGAATTTGATAACGGAACCGTACCACTCGCAAACTTTGTCAAAGAGGCAAACTTCCCATTTGTCAGCGCAAACGTATACTTTGAAAATGACGAAAATATGAATATGCTTGCAAATAGCGAGTTCTCTTCAGAAGCAAATGATGGAGAAGTTTATAAAGGCATCGTAAAAGAGGTAAATGGGGAGAAGGTTGGGATTTTTGGCCTCACAACAGCTGAAACAGTAGACATCTCCAGCCCTGGAGACGATGTTGAATTCACTGATTACATTAACGAAGCAAGAGAAGCTGTTAAAGCATTTGAAGAACAAGGGATTAATAAAATCATCGCGCTTACACATATTGGTTTGAATGATGGCGGTGGAGACAATGACCTGACATTGGCAGAGCAAGTTGAAGGCATTGATGTAATCGTAGGCGGCCACACTCACGTTAAATTGTCCGAGCCAGTATTTGTAGAGGCAGGCAAAGAACCGACTGTCATCGTCCAGGCAAATGAGTATGGCAAATTCCTTGGTACCCTGGATGTAAAATTCAACAAAAATGGAAGAGTTATTGAATATGCTGGTGAGTTGCTGGATCTTAAAAATTTTGAAGAGGATGCAGTAGCAGCCCAAATTCTGAACGAAAAATACAAACCTGCTGTTGAAGAAATGAAAAATACAGTAATCGGAACAACAACTGTTGATTTAGTTGGCGGAAACCCTGCCGCAAGAACAGGTGAAACAAATTTAGGTAACTTGATCACCGATGGAATGCTCGCAAAGGCGAAAACCATCAACCCTAATACAGTAATCGCAGTTCAAAACGGCGGCGGTATCCGTACATCTGTTGATGCAGGAGACATTACGATGGCAAAAGTACTTGAAGTAATGCCATTCGGAAACTCATTGGCCATCATGCAGCTAACTGGCGCTGAAATCAAAGAAGCCTTGGAGCATAGCGTCAAGGATGCTCCAACAGCATTCGGAGGTTTCCTGCAAGTATCCGGGTTGCAATTCACATACGACAGCTCTCTTCCTGCAGGCCAGCGTGTCCAGTCAGTTGAAGTAAAG
>NZ_BAUW01000113.1 GCF_000517385.1 Mesobacillus boroniphilus JCM 21738
CACCGGTCGGCCCTCCAACGCTTGTCGGGGCTGAGCGAGGCGCTTGCGCTTTTTGTTCAGGTTAATAAGAACCTGGGCGGAAATTCCTTGAATAATTATTTTTGTTTGGAAATAGCCAACTCTGAATGTGGCTTGCCAATCTTAAGGAATTGCTTGATGACCAGTCCTGGTCCTCCGAGTACGAAAAGGTAACGAGCTTCGATCACCTGCTTCATTAAGGCAGCGAATAAACCGCTGATCTTCAAGCCAAAAACTTTTCCAACTGCTGCTTTGTTACCGATGGAAGCGACTGTCCCTTTGTGGTGGTATTCAAATGCTTTGAGTTGTTCTCCTCTCAAGCTGGCGATTAAATTTGGTCCGCATACTTCTGCCTGTTGGATGGCCACCTGCGCAGTCGGAGGGAGTGGAGTTCCATCGTCTTTCATGAATAACGCTGCGTCCCCGATACAAAAAACATTTTCCATTCCTTTTACCCGCAAAAACTTATCAATGATGATGCGGCCCTTCGAAATAGGCAGCTCCAGTTTTTCTAGAAGGGTATTGCCTCGGACACCTCCTGACCAGATCAATGTCCTAGAAGGAAGTTCTTCGCCGCTGTCCAATGTTATGGAAGTTGGAGAACATTCAATTATCTTCGTAGCGGTCATCAGCTCTACACCATTCTTTTTAAAATAGCTTTCCGTAAATTCTATTGCCTCTTTATCAAATCCTGGCAGAACGGATGCAGACGCTTCTATATTGATAATTTTTGTCGCTGAAACAGGTATATCATATTTGAGACAGAGTTTTGGCATTGCTTCTATAAGTTCGCCAATCATTTCTATTCCGGTAAAGCCCGCACCGGCAACAGCAAAAGTCAGTCTAGAAGGGTCAAGGTCCTCTTTATACGCTGCGAACTGCCTTAGCATATGGTTGTATATAGCCTTCGTACTCCTGAAACTTTTGATTTTAAAAGCATTTTCTTCAACTCCGGGAATACCGAACGTACTCACATCGAAACCAAGGCCAATCAACAGGTAATCATAATCGATAAATTCACCAGACTCGAGCTGGACTTTTTTTGAAGTAAAGTCTACACCTTGTACTGTGCCTTTTTTGAATTGGATTTTATCTCTCTTAAGAAGGTCAGGGATATGTAAGGTGATTTTTTCGTCCGGGGCAGTTCCCGCACCTGTCTTATGTAGTTGAGTAGAAATATAGTGATAATCATGTTTATTGATCAAAGTAACTTGAGCTTCGCCGTTCCGCAAAGTTTTTTCAAGCTGGCGGCTAGTTATCAGCCCACCATATCCTGCACCTAAAATGACTACTTTTGGAGTTTGCATTGTTATTCCTTCTTTCTTGTTGTTTATTGTGAAGTAATTCACATGTTTTAGTAAAAAAAATAATAATTGCCTGACAAGTTAATATGTAATTACTTGTGAAATAATTCACAAATATTATCTACCATTAGATTACGATATTAATATATTTATATCAATACGTATTTACGATATAAATTCAACAAAAGTTTGACAAAACATCCAAAAAAGGCGGAGATGGAATAACTCCATCTCCTTGCAGTGATTATAAATTCATTGTTTCTGGTTTTCCATTATCGTTCATCAAACGAATGGTTTCTGGTTTTATTTCAAGAATAATGTAATCAGGATCTTGAGGGCTCTCAATCCATTTCTGCATCTTCTCATTCCAGAACTTTTCCTTAATTGACTGATCTTCACGGATTGAAGCTTTTCCCTGTACCTCGATATAGGCGTCACCCATTCCTTCACCTTCATATCCGAGCAGGATATGAACATTTGGATTCCTTTCAATCTCTTCGGCTTTGTACGTTTCTTTGCTTGTCGGAGTGTATAATGTCAAATCCTCATTAAAAAAGGTCATATATCGGGAGTGCGGCTTATTTCCCACGACCGTAGCCAGCGTGCCAACCTTTGATTCACCGAGAACCTGAGTGACTTTTTCTTTTAACTTCTGACTGTCCATATAGATTCCTCCTTTTTTTGGTGCTTGTTTTTAATATTCTCTTTTTAAGGCTTCATAAACCAAAAAAGCCTGGGATTCCCAGGGCAGATATTATAAATCATTGTCGAAATCTACATTGTACTTCTTTTCGCTTGAAGATGAATCCTTTGAATGATGCCCATCCTTTTCTTCATGTTTTTCCTGGTTCAAGTCCTCCATCGGAATCGGGTCCACAGTCAATTCACTCTTAAACTTGTCATGAAGACTTTCTGTCCTGGTTTCATATTGCTCAGGGTTGTCCATGTTTTGAGTATTATCAACTGGAATGTTCTTTTTCTTTCCCATGATACTCACCTCTCTTTGAGTTTAAAAGGCTGAATCTTGCGCTATTTATCATTTGGACATGATTTTTTTATTGCTATTCGACTCTTCCTGAGGTTTTACAGGATCCCTTTGAGGCTCGATATCCTTGTTTTGTTCCTTTTTCTTCTCCTGTTCAACTGAACCGTCGTTAATATTTTTATCTGTCATGATAAAAGCCTCCTTATTGCTGTGATTATAATAAAAATACCCTTTTACAGGTAATTAAAACAAACAACCACTAATCCCATTAACTTTTTGTCAAGATTTACTCAAAGGTCGAAGGCTGGTAACTTCATAATCCAGGTACCTTACAGGCAATTATAATGTGATTGAAACCTTTATTTTTTCAAACTCCTGTCCAATGTCTTTTCAGCCATTCCCCTTCATATAGTTAGAATGTATGTTTAATTAGCGGAATATGGAGGGGGAGTGTGATGATAATCATCCGGTTTCCAGATTCGGCAAGCAGCCAGAAGCTGCAGAATCTGTCTGGGAAACAGAAGGAAATATACAATGAACTAGACAATAGCCTGACGATGTTTGAGTATGACACAACCTTTCAGCTTCTTTTCGAAATAAATCTCAGGGAGAATATCATTGACGCGGCATTGAAGCTTAAGGAGGCTTCAGTAGCCTTTACTTCCTTCAAATATTCAAGGTTCAACCCAGTTTATTGGACAAAAGTGCCGACGGGCTATTTGTTGAATTCGAATGTCCTGCCTTCTGATGCGATTAATGATATTTATGAAAATGGCCAGGAGTATGCCTTCGAGTGCTCAACTGCCATGGTTGTCATTTTTTACAAAGCTGTTTTGGATTCAATAAGGTTGCCGGATTTCAACTATTTATTCAGAGGGCTGCTTGTTTGGAATTGGAATTATGACCCTGATTTGGCCATCATCACGTTAGAAGGGAATGAATTTATACCTGGCGATGTGGTCTATTTCATGAATCCTGATTTTGATAAACCAATTTGGCGAGGAGAAAATGCTGTAGTCCTTGGAAATGGATTATATTATGGACATGGTATAGGAATAGGTACAGCCGAGGAAATGATTAAAGCTCTTAATACACTTCGAAAAAACGGCTCGACTACCTCCGCCTTTATGCTCCAGCAGCATAGCAGGCTGAATTTTAAATACTTGTCCCAGTTTGCCAAGTGAAATAGGAAGATTAGTAAAAGACTGGCTAAATTGCCGGTCTTTATTTCTATTTCCTTTTACTCATTTTTTTAAAAAGAAAATCTTGTATCATTTACGAGGCATAGTTTTAAAATTTGGGGGAATATAAAAAGAGACATATTATATACATTTCTAATTCCGGCTGTGGAATTTATAGGCATGTTAAAAAGGGAGTTTTGGAAATGAGATTAACCAAGGTACTTGAAGAACTCGGCAGCAGTTTAAAAAAATACAGGAATGATGGAGACCCTGATTTGTCTGGAATCCAGATGGATTCACGGAAAGTGAAGCCAGGGGATCTTTTTGTTGCAATCACAGGCTTCCAGATAGATGGCCACCATTTTATCAATGAAGCCATAGACAACGGTGCTGCAGCGGTCATAGGTGAAAATGAGCTTGAACTTTCTGTCCCTTATATTCAGGTATTCGACAGCAGGCTTGCACTGGGAAGGGCAGCAAGCGCATTTTATCAACACCCGTCGAGGAAGCATAAGGTGATTGGCATCACAGGTACAAATGGGAAAACGACCGTTTCTTACATTTTAAAGCACATCCTTGAGCATGCGGGCAAAAGCTGCTCTCTTCTGGGAACTGTGTCTTATATTATAAATAATGAAGTGTACAAGCCTTCCAATACCACTCCGGATGCTTTACAAATTCAGGAATTGATTTCGGAAAGCAATGATGAATTTGTTGTTTTGGAGGTGTCATCACATGCCCTGAAGCAATATAGAATTGAAGGGCTTGAGCTGGATTATGGGCTGTTCACGAATTTATCCCATGATCACCTTGATTACCATCCGACAATTGAAGATTACTTCGAGGCTAAGACATTGATGTATAACTACTTGAAAAAAGAAGGTTCGGCTGTTGTCAGCAGGTTGGGCGAGTGGGGTGACAGGCTGGACAGTATATTGAAAGCTAAAGAAATTCCAGTATATTCAATTGGTTATGATGACATCCACGATTTGAAAATCGAGGACATTAAACTAAATGGAGAAAGCAGATTTGACATCCAAATGGAAGGAATCACTTACCCTTTGACTTTTCCTTCCCCTGGTCGGCACAATGTCTATAATGCTGCAATGGCCTTCTTGACAGCCGTAAAAATCGGGATCAGTCCTGATATGATTGCTGAGGCACTAAAATCTTTCCCGGGAGTGCCTGGAAGGTTCGAGATGATCTCTCACCCAGAAGGTGCAACTTTCATCGTTGATTATGCACATACTAAGGATGCGATTGAATACTGTCTGCAAGCTGCACAAGAGCATGAGGCAGTTAAGGTAAAGCATATCTTTGGTTTCCGTGGAGAGCGGGACAAAACAAAAAGAGAGCATATGGTAAAAGCGTCGGCAGCAATGAGTAATGAATTCACCTTGACCTTCGATGACCTCAACGGAATATCCGAAGAAGAGATGGCCAATGAATTAAAGGAACTGAACGAACGATTTGGCATGAACAAGGGAAGAGTCATCACAGACAGGACCTTGGCGATCAGAGACGCATGGGAAAACGCCAGGAGGGGTGAATGGATCCTCATCACTGGTAAAGGGCCTGAGGAGTATCAGTCAATGTATGAACTACCTACATCTTCAGATAAAGAAACACTGTTATATTTAAAAAAAATGCAGAATAAGGAAAAGGTAATAGGTTGAATGTAAGCAGGCTGAATAACGTCAGCCTGCTTTTCTCAGGGGAATTAAACTCTCTTTAAAAAACTGACACAAATTATCCTTCTAATAATGACAAAAATATGAAATGTGAAGAGTGTCACTCCAATATTTTTCCTGCATCTTTTATGATATAAGTAAGCAAGACAATTGACCTGACTAATGTGGGAGGAGGTACTCAATATGGATAAAAAAGAAATTTATAAAATGCTTGAAGAAATAGAAGAACCAATGCTTGGAGTCGATATTGTGAACCTTGGCCTCGTTTATGAAGTCTGTGTCAAGGATGATAAAGATGTTGAAATCGTTATGACTACAAGGAATGAAGATTGCATGCTTGCTGATTATATTGCCCTATCCGCACGCGAACACCTTGCCGGTCAGATGGGTAACCTCGAGCATATTGATATCAAAATGGTCTCAGCACCAAAATGGACACAAGACAGAATGTCCAAATACGCGAAATATTTACTGGATTTATAAAAAAACCTAAAAAGGTTGCGAAATCGCAATCTTTTTTATTGTTATGTGTTAAAGTTTACTTCATGATTTTAGTCAAAAGCCGCACCAGGTTCGGCCAAAACGCCGGTTCAACTTCGGGAATTAGTCCGAAGCCGCACCAGGTTCGGCCAAAACGCCGGTTCAACTGCGTGAATTTGTCCGAATTGACACCAGGTTCGGCCAAAACGCCGGTTCAACTTCGGGAAATTGTCCGAAGTCACAGCAAGTTCGGACAAAATACCGTGTCGTTCTTGTGAATTCGTCCGAAGACATCCCAAATCCGGAAAAACATCCATGGAATTTTTTCCATACCCTAATATAATCTTACGTTTATTCGAATTGTCTTTTAGAATAAGAGTTGGGGGAAAACTGGAGGCAATTAGAATGATATATAAAAAAATAGCTGGGATCAGCATGTGGCAGTTGAACAGGACTCTGAAAAAACTGGCTTTCGCAAGAATGGAGCTGGAAAAACAGATGCGGAAGGAATTGATTGTGGTCCTTCTGGAGCCTAAAAAAGAGAATGTACTGGCGACTGCGGAAGAGAAGAAAGAAATCGAGCAAGCGGTACAGGAATTGAGCGGTTTCGAGACATTAAGGTTGTGTCTGCTGGAAGATTGCAAACCAGTGTACATGGAGAAAGTGAATAATAACGGTGTTTCGAGATGGCTGGAAATCCCGGTCAAACCTTTGATTACATATGAATTTCTAAACGAAACACAGGAAAGTCAGGTAAAAGTAGGATAGGCATAATCTGCGAAGAAGAGGACCAATCAAGGTTCTCTTTTTTTGTCCCTGTTATTCAGGACGTCCTTTTTTACTAAATAAATAAACTTTTTACATTTAGATGAGTGTCTAGCTCCAGCGCCTACCCCCTCGAGACGCTTCGGTCCTGCCAGTGAAGTCAAAGAACGACTTCACTGTCAGGCCCTCCAGCGCTTTTCGGGGCTGATCAAGGCGCTTGCGCTTTTATTAATTGGGCTAGTATTTTTTTCGCTGTTTAATTGCACAAATGTCCCGGCCTGAATAGGATATAGGGACACAAAAAAAGGAGGTTGTTACGATGTCTGAAGGATGCGGCTATGGTGGCGGTTTCGCCCTGCTTGTAGTATTGTTCATTCTTTTAATCATAATCGGAGCGTCTTGGGGTTTCGGTTACTAAATTTTGAATAAGTAAACTTCATTAGGAGGTTTTATCATGTACGGATACAGCGGAGGCTGTGGATATGGCAGTTGCGGTGTAGGAGGAGCTGGATACGGCAGCGGTTTTGTTTTGATCGTTGTGCTGTTTATTCTCTTGATCATCGTCGGCTGCGCATGCTATCGCTAATAAAAACATGGAAAGAGGCTGTTGTAAGGGTCATGATGACTGTTAACAGCCTCTTTTCTTTTGCGCTGGGTTTAATCTAAGATTCGAGTTTATCGATATCGACTTTTATTTTATAGCGGGTTAGTCAATTAGAATGATGAAAAAAGAGTGGATTATTGTTATTTTTAAATAAATTAAAAATATTCAGAAAAATGTGATTCTTTTTTTGTGTTTGTTCGTCTAACTGTCTGTAAAAAGGGGGGAGAATTTTGAGCGATCACTACAGCATTCGTTTCCAGAAGGTTTACGAGGAATACAGTGACAAGGTTTATGGCTATCTCCTATTACTGACCGGTAAAAAAGAAGTGGCAGAGGATTTAACCCAGGAAACTTTTTTAAGAGTGTACAAGCATATTCATCAGTTCAACGGTGATTCGCAGATTTTCACATGGATCGTGAAAATCGCACGTAATGTTGCAATTGACCATTTAAGAAGAAGAAGAAGGCTGTGTTTTTTTTCACTGGATAAGTATGTCATCGAATCCCATCAGCCATCTCCGGTTGAAATCATCGTGAAAGGGAGAAGACATCACTCCTTTACAAGGGGATCAAAGCCCTCAAACTAAACTACCAGGAGGTATTGATTTTAAGAAAAATCAAAGAATTTTCGATTAGGGAAACGGCGCTTATCCTTGGCTGGAGCGAAAGCAAGGTGAAAATCACTACTTCCCGGGCAATGGCAGCCTTAAAAAAAGAGTTAAAGAGAAGAGGGGAAATCATTGAAGAAATCGTTTGAACTAGAAGATAACTTCAAGAGCCTTAGCCACATTCCAAGGTCTGAAATCCAAAAGCGAAAAACTTATAATACAATCGTTCGGACCGGACGGCCGGAGAGGTCAGTTCATTACATAGCAAGAAATTGGACAGGCAGTCTCCTGACATTTGTGATGATAATAGTTTGTACGGCATACCTTCTGGCAGAAATCAAAAATCCTTCCCAGGAGGGAGCAGCCGCTCTCCATACTGCTGAAATATTTGCAGCGAGCGAAATTGTCATTACGTATCTTACCAGATCTGACTCTGCAGAACAATTTAATCTCCACTCGAACCTGACAAGAAAAGGAGTTTCCATCATTGATGAACCAGGTTGGCTGGAAATAGTGAACAAAACTGTAAATGGCCGAACCAATGTAAAGAATGCACCGAAGATGGAAAACGCCTTTGATTTATTATTAATATATGAGGGCAGGAAACCAGACAAATGTAAATTATGGGTTAATGATGAAAATGTATATATCAAAAGAGTGAAAGAACAACGGGTATATAAAGTAGAGACAAGTAAAGCTGTCAGAATCAATGATATGATTGAAGATATGGAAAAACAGGTTCAGTTTTGAATCTGTTTTTTTATGTAACTATTCTACTGTTTTATAAAATCCTTACAAATTATGTTTAGTAAATCGAAGAACATGGTAAAAGGATGTTTGTGATTATTATGCAACTTGAATATACAGGAGGAAGAGAAATGAAAAGGGGTTTGGCATTCATTCTTGCAGTTTTTATGCTAACTGGCTTGCTGGCTGGTTGCTCTGTGGAGCAAAAAGCTGATGCAGAAAAGACGAAAGACGGAAAAGTGGTAGTCGATTTCTGGACATTTTGGGGTTCTGAGACACGACGACCGATCATTGAAAAAATAATCGATGATTATAACAAATCACAGGATAAGGTATTCGTTAAGCACACGTTCCTGCCATGGGGCGATATTTGGACAAAAAACCTGGCATCAGTGGCAGCAGGTAATCCAGCGGATGTCATTATCAACGACATCAATACAGTTGCCCAGCGTGCTGAAAACAAGCAGGTAGAGGACTTAAGCCAATATATAGATGATTCTTTCAAGCAAAAATTCCACAAACATTTATGGGACACTGTCGAGTATGACGGAAAGTCTTACGCTGTCCCTTTCAATATAGACACACGCCTTCTTTTTTACAATAAAACAGCATTCAAGGAAGCGGGACTTGATCCTGAGAAGCCGCCTGCAACCTGGGCGGAGCTAGAAGAGTACGCAAAGAAGTTAGATATTAAGAATGGCGATAACTATGAACGAGTTGGATTCTATCCTTTATGGGGAAGTGTCGGGGCATCCAGCTGGATGACAAACGCAGATAGCGGCAAGGGTTTTATTGAGGATGGAGAGTTGGCAATCAACACACCGAAAAAAGTTGAAGCCTTTAATTGGATTCTTGATTGGAAGGAACGCCTTGGGAAAAAAACTGTACAAGGTTTCCAGGCAGAATTCGGAAGTGAACAGTCAAATCCATTCATTGCAGGAAAAGTTGCAATGTGGGTTGATGTAGGAACATTCTATACACAATTAAGAGATTATGGCCAAGATGTCAATTTTGGCGTAGCGCCAATCCCAGCAAACGAGGAAGGTTCAGGTAACTGGGCTGAAGGCGGCGGATTCGTTGTTGAAATTCCGAAAGGTGCGAAACATCCAGAGGAAGCTATGGGCTTTATTAAGTATCTAACGGATGTTGAAGCTCAGAAGTACTGGTCGGTTAAAAACTATGACAATGTAGCGAACATTGAAGCAGCTGAGGCAGCCTCAATGAACTCGAAGGACCGGATAAGATGGTCTACGAAGCTGCTGTCAAAAACCTGGAGCAAACAAAAATGTTCCCGGTGCCAGTTGAGTACCCAGATTATCATAGCAGATTGAACCCGCATATCGACAATGCCCTATTAGGAAAAACATCTCCTGAAAAAGCATTGGAAGAAGCGGAAGAAGATATAGAAAAAATGAAAAAGTAATGAAAAGAAAGGAGAAGGTGCAG
>NZ_BAUW01000112.1 GCF_000517385.1 Mesobacillus boroniphilus JCM 21738
TAACTTCTTTTTCTTGACAGCTTTGGGCTATGAATCTTGAAAGCTGTCACAATAACCACGTTTTCTTGACAGCTTTGGGCTATGAATCTTGAAAGCTGTCACAATAACCACATTTTCTTGACAGGTTTGAGCTATGCACCTTGAAAGCTGTCACAATAACTCATAAGATAAGTCACCCTCAGGCCGCCTTGAGCATTCAGGACTCTTTAAGGGAACAATTAGATGAAGAAGCACAAGCCAAAACCATCATTGATCGTCTTAAGCTTGCTGAAAATAACTCGTCCGCCCTTTTATTGATCGATCAAGAATTAGGTGCAAGAACAACTGCCCCGCTAGCAGGGTGAACCGGTGACAGAGGTAAGATTCGACTGGAAGAAAAACATTTTACTATCATGGATTTAGCTTAAGAGGCAATGGGACGGAGATAAAAACCGTCCCTTTTTCCCGAAATAAAAAAGGACAAGCTTTGTCGCTCATCTCAAAAGTTAGAATGCCCTATTAAGTTTCATATTCCCAGAATGTCAAATCAGCCTCTAATCTGATGTTCTTTCATCACTCTTAATCAAACGTTTGATTAAATGCATGCTAACCTTAGAGGGTAATGAATTCTTTAATAAAAGTCAGCGGAAGATTGAGACGATCCACCCGCATCGGCCTCCCCCTCCATCATTGCCACCTTCCCATCTGAATGACCGATGTCCAATGACAGAGTGAGACATGAGATCCATTGTCCCATGTCCCCCATTCTTTTTTAATCCTACATATTCTTGCTCGCCTGAAGAAGTTTGGATTTTCCTGAACGTTCCCATTCTTCTACTGTTTCATATGCTTTTTCAGGAGTGTATCCCTTCCCTACCAGGACTCCCATTAGAATGAATTCTTGAAGAATGTGCGTAGCGTTGATTCCTCTTTTAACGTCCTCTAATCCTTCCTGCACTAAAAATTCCGTGTGCTGGACCCATTGATCTGGAGTCTTGCCGAAAACAATCGTATTTCCATTGCCGTTCGCTCCACCTTCACTCGCCATTGCATCGGCTTTGGTCACATGGACAGTCCCAAATGGATGGTTCGGAGGAGCATAGATGGAGTACAGCTTTAACGGAGTATTACCAGTATTGGTCAGATTATGCCATGTTCCAGCTGGAATCATGATCGCAGAATCATCAACGACTGGGCTTTGAAAGGTTAGGTTCTCTTTGCTCGGACCCATCTGAACAACACCCTGGCCTTGTTCGATCCGTAAAAATTGATCAACGGCAGGATGCATTTCCAAACCGATATCACCGCCAACCTCGATGCTCATTAATGTGACTTGTAAATGTGTTCCTGTCCATAAAGCGGTACGATACGTGTTGTTTTGCTGTGTTGCTTCATTGATATTGACCACATATGGATTTGGTCCATAATCCGCTAAAGGAATCATTCCGTTGCCGTTAGGATAGCGGAAAGCATGAAAACCGTTCATATGCTGCGCTCCATAAGGATTAGCCCACTGACCAGAGTGTCTTCCATTATAATTCGGTTCATAATATTGATTAAAATAACCATTTGGATAATAGTACATTTTTGTCAATCCCTTCCCAGTTCATCAACATATCCTATGCAATTGGTATGGGTGAAGACACAGTGACGGTTGTCGCGTCTTAACGCTAATGCATTAGCTCTCCCCCCTTCGCACCCTTGTCGCAGCAATCTTTAAAAAGGTTTTTACAGGTATTTATCGAATTCTTAAATGTAATGGAAAGGAGATGGAAAAAATTATGGTTAAAGAGAGTAAAGCTACGGAAGTGAAGCGCTACACAATACAGCAGTTTTATGGATCTGAATCGATTACGGGTAATTCGATTTCATATGATGGAAGGAAGGTTTTATTTTCAGGAGATAAGACAGGGATTTACAACGCGTACTGTGTGTCGGTTGAAGACGGAGTGAGGACACAACTGACGCATTCTGAGGATAATGCAGTTCTTGTCACGAGCTACTTTCCCGATGATGACCGCTTTTTATTTTTAAGCGATAAGGGCGGGAATGAAATCTTACATATTTATGTTAAAAATGAGAATGGCGAAGAGATCGACCTCACTCCAGGGGAGCAAGAGCGTGCGGAATTTTACAGCTGGAGTCAGGACGGAAAAGCTTTTTCTACGGGTCAAATAAGCGGAATCCTAGTTACATGGACGTCTATGAAATGGATATTGCCACTTTTGAATCTACTTGTATTTTTACGAATGATGAAGGATACGAATTTGGGTCCATCTCTCTGAATAAGCGGTTTATTTCCTTAGGAAAATTGAACAATGCCAATGATTCCAATGTTTATATTTTTGACCGGCAAACGGAGAAGCTTACGCATGCCACACCGCATGAAGGCGATATCCAGAACATCCCACAAGCATTCTGCAGGATTCCGAAAGCCTTTATTTCCTCGCTGATGAAAACGAGGAATTCCTATATCTGAAAAAGTATCATATTACTACAGGTGTAACACAGGATGTTGTGAAGGAAAATTGGGATATCATGTTCACGCGATTCTCCAAACAGAATACCTATATGGTTTATGGAGTTAACCAGGATGCCAGTACTGTCGTGAAGGTTCTTCATATGGGCACTGGAGAGTATCTGGACCTGCCACAACTTCCGGAAGGGCAAATTTCGGACTTGAAATTTTCGGCAGATGAAAGCCTGATGACCTTCCTGTTTAATGGCCCGAATTCGCCTACGAATTTATATAGCTACGAGCTTGGGACATCTCAATTAAAACAGCTCACCGATACCTTAAACCCGGAGATTAGCCAGGCAGACTTGGCGGATGCGGAAGTGATTCGCTACCCTTCTTTTGATGGATTGGAGATTCCGGCAATTTATTACCATCCAAATGTGAAGGCAGACGAAAAGGCTCCGGCACTTGTCTTTGTCCACGGAGGTCCCGGCGGACAGTCAAGAACGGATTACAATCCGCTTCTCCAATACCTGGCCAATAACGGCTATGCTGTCTTGGCAGTTAATAACCGCGGCAGTTCGGGGTACGGCAAAACCTTCTTTAGCGCCGCCGACCTGAAGCACGGGGAAATTGACCTTGAAGATTGCATCCAGGCCAAGAAGTTTCTGCAGGAGCAGTCTGATATTGATGGAGAAAAAATTGGCATCATTGGTGGAAGTTACGGCGGCTATATGGTTCTTGCCGCGCTGGCTTTCAGACCTGACGAGTTCAATGTCGGGGTGGATATCTTTGGAGTCTCGAACTGGGAACGCACGCTGAAGAGCATTCCGGCCTGGTGGGAAAGCTTCCGTAACGCCCTTTACAAAAAAATCGGAGACCCGTATACGCAGACAGAATACATCCGGAGCATCTCTCCCTTGTTCCATGCTGACAAAATCAACAAGCCGATGATTGTTTTGCAGGGAGCAAATGACCCGCGTGTCCTGAAGGTCGAGTCCGACGAAATCGTGGCCGCATTAGAAAAGAACAATGTACCGGTAGAATATATCGTCTTCCCTGACGAGGGACACGGATTTATGAAAAAAGAAAACAGGATAAAAGGCTACCAGGCCGTATTGGACTTTTTAGAACAATATTTAAAACGATAATACTAAAAAGAATCGTCTGGAGTGACTTCCAGGCGATTTTTCAACACAGATCCACGAGACAAAGGTTCGGTTCTATCGTCTCATTCGGAACTCTAAATTAAAGAAGTGCTGATGAAGTGCAAAATTGTTATCATTCCAAATAAGCAAAATCCACTCCCCCACACTCCAAAAAAACCGCAATTTTGGAAAAGAAACTATCTTTCTCCCTCTCTATAATCTGGTTAGGGGGAGATGAAATTGACATTTTTGAAGAAAATGGATTCGTATACTGTCTATATATATACACGTTTTTGGTCTCAGTTCTTTTTTACATTTATTTTTACGGTTAACTTGCTGTACCATGTGAAGGTCGTCGGACTTGATCCGTTGCAGTTGGTTCTGGTTGGGACTGTTCTAGAGGCAGTTGTGTTTCTGTTCGAGATCCCGACTGGGTTTGTGGCGGATTTAAAGAGTCGCAGGCTTTCCGTGATTTTTGGGTATTTTTTGATTGGGGCTGGGTTCCTCATCGAGGGTTAGTTCCCTTATTTCGTGGCAGTTTTAGTGTCTCAGGTTCTTTGGGGAATTGGCTACACTTTTACGAGCGGTGCGCATCAAGCGTGGATTGCCGATGAAATTGGAGAAGATCGTGCTTCCGAGGCGTTTGTGAATGGTGCTAAGGCTGGCAAACTTGGAGAAGTGATCGCGATTCCGTTGAGTATGTTGATCGGTTATTATTTCATGATCAACCTGCCCATCATCATTGGCGGATTATCCATGGTAGGATTAGCTGTTTTTCTGCTTATTTTTATGAAGGAAGAGAACTTCAAACCTGTCCAACATGAAAACACATCCACTTGGAAGACGTTGAAAAGCAATATGAACCAGATGGTCCATTACACAAAGGCAAGTTATTTGATGCGGATCCTCTTCCTTATTGCTTTGTTTTTCGGGTTATATAGCGAAGGTTTTGACCGGCTATGGATTTCTCACTTCCTTGAAGAAACCCGTCTCGCATACATGACGGAAGGAAATTTGGTCATCCTGATCGGCTGCATTAATTTTGTCGTGATGCTCCTATCATTTGTCGGCCTTCATTTTATCAGCCGGAGTTCTCTTCACCATCAGTTAAACACCATCTATGTATCCTTGTTGATCGGCTGTGTTCTGATTATCACTTCGCTGACCGGCTTTGCTCTTTCAACTGGAATCATCAGTTTGCTGTGCTTTTACCTGATCATCCAAGGAACAAGGTCTGTCATGGCACCGCTTGAGGATACCAGGCTGAATAAAATCATTCCTGATTCTTCGACACGCGCGACGTTCTTTTCGGTAAAAGGCCAGGTTGACGCGATTGGCCAAATTAGCGGAGGACCGGCAATAGGGTTAATCGCCGCCAACTTTTCTATTAAAATCGCAATGATCGCAAGTGCCATTCTTTTAACGCCTGTGATCTATCTTTATCAATTGGCCATCAAAAATCTCGAGGGTGATAGAGTCACTCTCGAGATTTTTCTTTGATCGGAATATGGATTTCCATATAGACTTTTTTAAAATCCCAATAATGGCAATGCTCATCATAAAATTCAAAGTCGAAGCCCTCTTCATCCACTTCATAAGATGAGTGTGGAAACCAATCTTCCAGTATGTATCTCCACGTCCCTTTGATCGCCGTTGCGAATTGGTCAACCTCAACCAAAGGTGTCCGGAAAATCGCATAGACAGCCTCGGGGATTTGGGTAGAAGTTATTCCATCAGGTAAGCCTTTTTCATCGTCGTGGTCTACAGCAAACATATAACTGCACCTGTCCTCATCAAGGCTGCGGCTCAAATTGATACAATACTCTCCATGCTTTTTCGGCGCTAACTCTTTGTACAGATACCTTTCAATCGACCCGTCTGTCAAACCCTCCTGGTCCCAAAACGCTGGCACATTTCGGTCAGCAGGGAAATGCTCGATACTGAAGATTTTCCCTGCGACATAAAAAGCATTCCGTCTGACAATCTGGGGCTGCAAGACAATGCCTCCCGTATTCTTTTCGTGAAGGCTCATCAGATCCAGCTTTTGTGGCAGTGATGTTGGACAATGCTCCTTATAAAGACTCGGAGGACTTCCAAAGCACTTCTTGAACGCTTTCGTGAAGCCAGCATGTGTTTCAAACCCATAATCCATGGCAATTTCAATGATCTTCTTCCCATTCACCAGTTCATACAGCGCAAACTGGAGCTTCCTTTTGACCACATAATCCATCAATGTATAACCCGTCTGCTTAGTAAAAATCCGCGAAAAATGATACGGAGAATACCCTACCATCCTCGCCAGCTCTTCAGCACTAAGTTCCTCTTTAATATGATCCTCTATATAATAATGACACGTTGAAGTAAAAGTAACTGTTGAATCATCCTCACCACTTTACGGTTGGTCTCTGTCTTCTTCCTTACGAGTTTACAGGAAATGTGGAATAATGAGACGTAAGAATTGTTTCTCTGGTTGTACGATCATGAAAAAATGCACAGGGGCTGACCCTGCACAACTAGTAAAAAAAACGCCTTTTTCGAATCCATTCAACATTAAAAAACCGGTAGTGTCAAAAGTTCTATGAAAAATCAATTCTGAGTGAAGGATTTCTCACTGAGCTTGTTAAAATGCTGCCGCAATCGCTCTTGACAAACACGCCAATGGTTTGCGAAGTGTTCATCAAGGGCGAAGGGGACAAAAGAAGGCATGCCAAATAAGCCCTTGGTTTTTCCCATTTTAAACCATTGGCAAGTTCGGTTTGTCAAGAGTTCGCTTCGCCGACTGCTGGATAAGGGCTCTGCTAAACAAAAGCTAGGCTGTTTGCTCTTCAATCCAATCTTGAGCTAAACCAATCAGTTTGGCCCATCTTGCCGGCATATTTGGCAATTGAAGCAACTCAGGTTGAAGGACCGGTACTTTTCCTTCTAGTGCCGAGTGTGGTCGTAGAAAGTTGAAATACGCCACAAACAACGTCACGAAGGAAACGGATCCCTGCTCAGAACCGAACCCATGCGTTTGGCGGTAGTTACCTTTGAAGGTCCGGTTCAGTCGTTCGATGATCTGTTTCAACGGTCGGTATTCAGTCGACACTGGATCTTCGTTCGTCAGGCCAATGACTTGCTTGATGTCGAATGATATTCCATGTTGCGCGAAGAAATGCTGCGCCAACAGATATATCGGGTTTCCATCAACGACAAAAGTCAGATCCTCTGGTATTTCTTTGAACTTCATCAAGACCTCATCGATAGCCAGGATCGCTGTTTGCGTATCCCGGTTATCAGAGACCGGATAGGACAGAATAATCTTTTTCACCGCATCGAAGAAGAAGAACAGATAGTGCCAGCGACCACCCACCCGGATATACGTCTCATCGCCGCAAAACTGATCGGAAAGCTCATAAGGATAATGGTCCACATATGGCTTGAGAAGCAAAGCCACGCTATTCTCGTAATTCAAGATGCTTTGGTGAGAGATATTCAGGCCATGGACATCCTTCATGAGCGCAGCTGTCTTCCTGGCGGAAAGTCCATAGTTCACATGGTAAGTCAGAATGAGCCTAGGGTATGAGGCGACACATAAAGCCTGGAAAGATCGACTTTTGGCTTCTTAGGTGATTCCTTAGAAAGTGGCTTGTATTCAATGTGGAACTGGCGAAACAGGTAACGCATCTTGAAATCATGGGGGTTCTCCTTGAATCGTTTTCTCTCTTTGGACGAAAGTCCATTTAGGTTGCGCTGATAGAAGGAACACACATTATTTTTGCACTTGTAGATATCAAAGTCTTTCCGTTCTTTCACTTTTTCAAGAGTCTTCAAGCAATGCGGGCATTTCATGATGGCTTCTTTGAGATATTGGTTTTTCTGATTGAACACACATGCACACACCTTACATTGGTACTGCCCTTTTCCTCCATTATTGGCATATAGGTAATCTGCCGGAGCACCACACTTTGGGCAGGAAATGTTGGATGGTACGGATGTTTTGGAATTGGCATGACGCCTAACGGGCTTAAGAAGCTTTCCGTGATTCTCGAAGTACTCTTTCATGAGGATTTTATAATCCAGCTTTTGTAGTGGCTCGATAATTGGAAGTTCATCCACCTGTAGCTTTCGATAAGGCTGATTCACAGGTTGTTCTTTCGGCTTATCGAACATATTCTTGCCGATAAGCAGCGTAAGAAGAGTTCGAATCATTTGATCTTGGTACTTAATAAAAGTTAATAAATAGGTTATAATTTGAGGGTACAACTTGTCACTTCCTTTCTGGGAATTGGGTGTGTGGTAACCTCAATTATCTCCAGAATTCAGGGGGTGGCAATTTTTTTGCTTAAAAAGCCCTCTATCATAGGATTTTATAACCTATTTCTTATAAAAGTTTTGACAATACGAAAAAACCCCTAATGATGATTCAATAGAGGTTTGTTTGTATATAATAATATTCAAAAGGGTTTAATTAAAAATCAAAATCTGCAACTTCTTCAAAGTCAACAGTATGGGGGATTTCGTCAGCATACATTAAGTCCCTGATCATAGAAAGTTTCATTGTAACATCCATATCGAAGTATTCTTTTTCCTCGGAGTTCATATCATACGTAGGGACATTAAGAACTTTATATTCAGTTCCGGCAATATTCCAGACCAATTCCCGTTTGGTTGTCATATTTTCAACCATTTTTGGTGCCTCCCTGTACAAAGTACCCATAATATTCATCCCTCTCCACATTATTTTTATCTATTAATACGTATTCTATACCCTATATTATGTATATTCAATCTTTTTTGTATTGTTCCTTTATCTTTTTCCACATTTCCTCTAATCTTGGATCGTTTCCTAATCTTTGTTCCGATCTACGCTGTCCTGGTCGGCTTATTTCGCTGCTTTGTACGTTACTTACCGTTACAACTTTAATGATACGATTACCGGATTTTACTTTTTCGAAACTGATCGAGATTTTATAACGGTCAGGATCACCTTCAATTCTTAATGTATAAGATAACTGTGGGTACCCTTTAAATTGTCCTTTTTGAACATTATTAGTAAGCTTCACTTTGTCTATAATACCTATGACAGTAGTTATAGAATCAGAACCAACACGCTCAAGGATTCTTTTGAGAGAATGTTTTCCTTGTCTTACAAGTCTTTTTTCATGCAAAGTTCTCGATGATAGACTTCCGACGATTCTTTCTTTTTCTTCTAAAATAGTCGGTTTCTGTAAGTCCTCAGATAAGTAATCTAAATCCTTTCCATACTCCATATCATCTAGCTCTTTTTGCGTATATTGACTTGCAATTCGCGTTAGCTGATCAACTTGTTGGTCATCAAAATCTATAATATCATCTATATCCAGCGGTTGTTTATCCCTAAAAGCACCGTAAAAATAATTGGCAACCTTTACACTTCCTTTTATTCTTCGTCCAATAGTTAGATTATATCACAGATTTTCCCTTTTATTTGAGGGGTTCAGCTAAGTTCCAGTGGCTGAAGTGGAAAATGGAACACTTACAACCTATAGAGAGTTAACTTTTTCAAGTTTTTAATCAGAAATGGTGGCCTCCCCTCTTTTACAGGGCCTCCTATTATTGATAGGCTGTGATGGTGGCGAGATACACTATAACCACAAGGAGTAGTCCATACATGGAAGAATTGGCTCAGCAGTATAGAATCAATCCCAAAGAAATGAGGAACGACCTAAAAAGGTTTTCGTTGATTTATAAATTTGCACTGGATGAAATGAATACGAAGATCAATATTTTAAAAGAAGAATTTATCCATATCCATGATTACAATCCAATAGAACATTGCAATTCAAGGCTAAAATCTCCCGAGAGTATCATAAAAAAACTGACCAGGAAGAACCTTAGCTTTTCGATAGAATCCATCAGGGAGAACATTAAAGACATCGCCGGGATCCGAATCATTTGTCCATTCATTACGGATGTTTATAAAATAAGCCAGATGATTGAAAACCAAAAGGACATAGAGCTGGTTGAACGCAAGGATTATATTCGCAATCCAAAACCCAACGGTTATCAGAGTCTCCACCTTATTATTAAAATCCCGGTTTTCATGTCTGACAGAGTAGAGATGGTATTTGTGGAACTGCAGATCCGAACAATCGCCAGGGATTTTTGGGCGAGTCTGGAACACAAAATATATTATAAATATGAGAAAGAAATACCTGAACGAATCAAAAAAGATTTAAAAGAAGCAGCCATTTCAGCCGCTGAGTTGGATTTGAAAATGGAGAGGATCAATAACGAAGTGGCAGATTTAAAAGTGAAGGAAAATATGGGCGAAGACTTTCTTATTTTCAATGACAATCTAAATACACCAAAGTCTAATTTTCAGTCATTCCTTAATGGCTTTTTTGTGGATGCTCCCAGAGAGATAAAAAAGAAGTGAGACACAGGGACGATTCTGCACCCTGCTAAATATGACTTTTTTACATTTGCCAGACTCCGCAACCGCCCTATGTCTCAATACTGCCTAATCGTACCCTTATGTGGCCTTTCTCCTTCTCATAAGG
>NZ_BAUW01000111.1 GCF_000517385.1 Mesobacillus boroniphilus JCM 21738
TTAAATTGGGTACTGTTTTTTCTTCTGTAGAAAAAATGAAGAACTAATGTTCGCTTGCAATCATGTTCATGGTACAATATATTAATAGGTTATATAATAAAATTCGACATTTTACCATACATAGTTGTAGAGAATTATGTTAAAATATTTTAATTGAGAAAGTAATTCAGAATGAGTTAAATCAACTTAAAGATTAATCGAAGGAAGAATCTTTAATATAATATATCTTGGGTATACGTAATACCGAGAGGATGTTCAATATGTTAAAAGTAGCTGAATTATTTGCTGGAGTAGGTGGTTTCCGGCTAGGTTTAGAAGCAACAAATGGATTTGAAGTGGTTTGGGGCAATCAATGGGAACCTTCTAAAAAAGCACAAGATGCTTTTGATTGCTATGCTAGACGTTTCGAAGGAAAAGGAATTCATTCTAACGAAGATATCGCAAAAGTTGATGCGAATAGATTAATAGATTTAAACGTGGATATGATAGTAGGTGGGTTTCCTTGCCAGGATTATTCCGTTGCTCGAACACTTTCTGGAGAAAAAGGAATCCAAGGGAAAAAGGGTGTCTTATTCTGGGAGATTATTAGATTAGCGACTGATTTGCGCCCAAAATACTTACTTTTAGAGAACGTCGATCGTCTATTGAAATCTCCTTCAAAACAACGGGGGAGAGACTTTTCTGTCATGCTAGCTAGTTTCCGTGATTTGGGTTATTCTGTAGAATGGCGTGTGATTAATGCTGCTGAGTATGGACAGGCCCAGAGAAGGAGAAGAGTGTTCATTTTCGCTATTCGGAATGACTCTCCGTATCTTAAGGTAAGACAAAACATTGAAGATGAACTTATGATTAAAAGAGAAGGTTTCTTCGCAGGAGCTTTCCCGGTTACGGATGATACATCGAAATACAATCCTGATTCATTCATACTGCCACAGGATTTAGTTGAAATCTCAGAGCACTTCTACAGCAAATATATGAACGCGGGTATCATGAGAGATGGAGTGGTGTATACAGAAGAAGTAACGCCTAAGCTCGAATCTCCGGTTACCCTGAATGATATAATTGAATCAAATGTAGATGAGAAGTATTATTTATCAGAAGCTCAAATCGAAAAGTTTGAGTATCTGAAAGGTCCCAAGAAAATAGAACGTACTTCTGCGAGTGGTCATAGTTATGTCTTTTCAGAGGGAGGAATGGCTTTTCCAGAAACTTTGGATAAGCCAGGCCGGACTATGTTGACAAGCGAGGGTACAATTAACAGGAGCAGCCATGTTATCGAAGATCCAGAAACCAAGAGAATTCGTGTTTTGACTCCGGTGGAGTGCGAACGTCTTAATGGTTTTCCTGATAACTGGACAGAAGGAATGTCTGATCGAATGAGGTACTTTTGCATGGGTAACGCTCTTGTTGTGGGCTTGATACAGCGTATGGGCGAACGCATTCTTGAAATTGAGCAAGAAGAGCAAGAAGCAATCAAGAATGATCCGCAGCAACTAAGTTTATTTTAAATGATATAAGAGAAAGGCCTTGACTGACTAGTCAAGGCCCTTATACTTATATGGCTTCTACTGATTTCGCATCTTCAATGAAAGTGGCTATTATTTCGATTGTTTTATCAAAATCTTGCCGGATTTCGTGCTCCCAAATCCTTAAAATATGCCACCCTTTTTGTAGGTAGAATTGGGTATGTTCCTTATCCCGCTCCTGGTTTCTTTCAAGTTTTTTCTTCCAGAAATCAATATTACTTTTCGGCATTCTACCGTGGATGGGGCAAAAGTGCCAGAAGCAAGAATCTATGAAAATGACTACTTTATATTTCTTAATAGCTATATCAGGAGTACCAACCATTCCACGTACATTCCTTCTGAATCGAAAACCTTTTTTCCAGAGCTCCTGTGTGACGAGGGATTCCAACTTTGAAACAGCCTTGATTGAAGACATGATTTTACTTCTTTGCTGGTCCACCATCGTTTATCTCCTTCCCAGGAAATTGTTACTATGTTCTACCAACTAGAGAGGAAATTAAACCTGGCACAGGTAGAATATTTACTTTGGGAAGAGACGATAATAGACAATTTAAGTTTCAAAAAAAAGAAATCAATCTAGCTCCTTAACTATTTCTGCAATATAGCTATTATTTAACCAATAACATTGTTTCGTCATTTTTTGGCCATCCGGCAAGACGATTTTATCACTTCCATCTATTCCTTTTGGCCTGAGGTGGGTAACTCCATTGAATCCGATTTTAGGAAGGTTATTCGTTTCAACTAACTTCTTCCCATGGTATTTGTATTCTATCACTACACCTTCATTGACCACTTTATTTACTTTACTCCATAATTCTTTTATCTTAGTCTCGATTGTTTCTAATGGCATATTCCATAGCTTGATTCCCTTGAAATATAATCTCCTGTCGGGGTTCAGGTTTTTGGTTTCTCTAAACTCAAATACAACAAACAAAAATTTGGTTTCTTGGAAACGTTGCCGGATATAGCTATCTTCCCAAGTTTCCTGTGTCCACTGTTGGAAATCGATATTTTCAAAAGACATATGCTGTTCAGGTTTTCCATTCGGTTCAAGGCGTATCGTTTTAAACTGGATATTTGCCTTAGCGAACTCTTCGATATTATCTAGCTTGGTTCCCTTAATCCCTAAAAAAGAACTGACTATACTTGGTACAAAACTTTTTGATTTTGGATTGTATTTTATATTGAACTGATCAGCTATTTGTTCGTCAGTCCATCCTATATAATGAGAGAACTTTTCGACGAGCAATTCTTTCAAGGTCTTCTTTTCCAAGTCATCCGCAGAAGCGAAACTTACCAAATCCTCATTCTTAATATATTTGCGGACTAAGGCGGTCATATACGACTGCTTCAAGGAATATGCACGTTGCATAGCCAACTTATTAGAAAAAGGTTGTGTCCGTAGCTGCTTATTATTTGCCCCTTTTGTGCATGCGCCTAAATAATTCGTGTCACCTTCTGATATTTCATGTGCATTGCCATTCCTGATTTTGTTAATGATGGTTTCCCAATCCTGCTTTATTATTTCTAAGTCAGCTTTGGGGTATGTGAATAATATACTTTTATAAATACGATAATCATTCCGGTCAATTTCAGGAAGCCATTCATAAAACATTAGCAGTAATTTCTCGTTTTTCTTCCAGAAACTTGATGTGTAGAAGTAAGTATGTACCTCTTCCATGTAATTGATGATATTAAGGACTAAGCGTTCCTTGGCCGATAGTGATCCGTTTTTATTACGTTTGAATGGTGTAACCTTCAATTCGACACCTAAATGTTCAAAGTCTGGCTGGGCATTTGAATTTACGGTGTAACCAAAAAAACTTTCTTCAATAACTTGCCCTAACCCGCCTTTCGCTTTTTTATTTTCCAACCTGTCATAAATATCAATTTCTCCAAAAGTTTTTCCCTCTGCCTCGTGAGCTTTCTCTACTAGTTCTTCCAAAGTAAAGTATTCCATATCAATCACCTCTATCATTAACTAGATTGCTTTTATATCAAAAGGGTATTTTTTACAAATTTGCAATTACAGTATAAATCATTCGGCAAGGAATTACTAGATTGCCAATTACGCAATTAGATTGTCGAATTAATATTGCAGAACAAAGGATTCAGCATAAAAAGAAGTTTCTTTGTCCATGTCGATAAATACTTAAACGTGGTTGGCGCTGCAATGATTCTGGATATGCTGACGACTGACAAAGTTGAGAATATGATAGATAAGTATTTAGCTAAGTACTATGGGATTATAGTGGGGCAGCAGTATAAATGAATTGGAACATCCCCTTTGTTGAAGGGGATGCTTCAATTTTGCTGCTTTCGATCAACTGGTAATCCTAACTCTATGAAACGGGAACGCTTTTATAAGTGTTATTGAGTAAGAATATTGTCTATTTTGAGTAATTCGCAGCCTTTTATTTCCATACCATCTTTAGTAGTATTAAATTAATAAAGCCATCAATAAATAAAGAGGGTGCTTCAATGCTTAATCTCAATCATTTTCAATCTATTTTAAAAATGGATAATACAGAATTCCGATGCAGAAAGGCATTGGATGAAATTTCTCCAGTTATTAAACCATTGTTTGAACGTTTTGTAGATAAGTTAGATATTCAATTAAATGAAAATGTATATATACGTAGCTACGATACTACATTGTCTACAACTTATCATGATGCGAGAAATCCAACTTATGCTGATAAGAAAAAAGTCTCAGATATTGGCCGTAAATACTTTGTCGGGTTGTATACCAAAGTGAACGAAAAGGAATATAACTTAATCACTTTGGAACTTAATGGATTCAGCCAATTACTTCTTATCCACCATGAGATTAACTTTATTCCGTTTTGGGCCTGGTTTAAAAATGAAAAGATACATAGTGTACTAAACTCGATTCCCTTGGAATTCGATATTCTGACTGGTTGGAAAGAAAAAGAGAAAATCCCTAGAGAGCAATTCGTAAAGTATATAAAAGATTGTATTAAACCGAGAAGGCGACCGTGGTTTCAAATTGGAATGAGTCTCCCTTTAGAAGGAACCTAGAGGAACAGTTCTTAATTGATAACTTACTGAAAACATGGAATCAGTTGGAGCAATATAGAAATTATTTTAATCAAGAAATTGATATTTCGCATAAAACGTATAATGCATTAATGGCACTGGCTTCAACTAGAAATATAAAGGAAACTGAACTGCTAGGGCGTACATATTCAGTTGATGTCTCTTCTGTGGAAGGATACAAAACAAATGCTAAGCGACAATCGTTTCATATCTATGAAAGTGATCAGATGGTTACAAAGGGTTTTCTATATTATTTTGAGTTTCATGAAAAGTTCTCTCCTTTTCAAACCATCATGGTACAGATAGAGGGACATAATCATATATTTACAAATGCTCGTGAAATTTTAGATAACGGTATTAGAGAATGGAGGATATCAAAATCATTTACCACACAAAGCTTGGATAACCATCAGGTAATGGCAGAGGCAATGAAATTATTGAACGAACATGGAATTGAAGCAGGGAGCAATGTTTATAAAGTTGGTAGTTTTAATAATGAGACTCAAACCTTTGTTGAAGGTAATGAACAAGTTAAGAAAAACTTCATAGACGCAGCTTTATTATTTGCGCATGCAAGCCAAAAACTTGAATTGCCTACTGATGAACAGGGTGAAGAAGTGGATTTGGTTGATGTACCGAGTGAGGATACTGATTTACTTGAACCTAATTTTCAGTTTGAGGAAATCTATCAGACTATAACAAATAGTAGTTTCACTTTTTCAAAAGAGATTATCCGGGACCTACATCTGAATTTAACTGCCCTGGATGATAAGCATTTTGTTCTTTTGAGCGGCATTTCTGGAACCGGAAAAACTCAATTATGCCGATTGTATACTAATGCTGTCTATGGTCTGGAGTATGAGGATGAAAATCCGTACTTCACGATTATTCCGGTAAGGCCTGATTGGACTGATGCCAGTGCTCTATTTGGATACTATAGTTCTTTTGAGAAGCGATATGTAAGAACAGAGTTTCTTAATGTTATCCTAAATGCTTTGAAGGAGCGGGAGAAACCTCATTTTATTTTACTTGATGAAATGAATCTTGCTCGAGTTGAATACTATTTAAGTGATTATCTTAGCGCGGTTGAATCTAGAAAGGAAATACCATTGCATCAAGATGACCATATAGATGAAATCCCTAAAAAGCTATTAATTCCGCCAAATGTTTATCTACTAGGTACGATTAATGTCGATGAAACGACTCATTCAATTTCTGATAAGGTGCTTGATCGTGCATTTGTCATGACCTTGTCTGATGTTGACTTTAATTCATACTGGGATAGAGCGGACCAGGATATCAAGGAAGTGCTTGGTAGAGAGTTTGCCATGCTAAAGGAATTGCATCAGATGTTATTAACGTACGAACTTCATTTTGGTTATCGGACAATGGGGGAAATGTTGCGCAAACTGTTTGTTAATCATCAGTTGCCTGAGGAACATCAAATGGAGTCTTTAAAAGCTTTGGATCGCGTTATTTCTGAGAAGGTTTTAACGAAAGTTCGTGGTGATGAAAGGATTGCAGAAATGTTAAGAAAGATGGATGTTTGGCTTGAGGAAAACCTTGAGACTGATTCCATCTCACTAAAGCATGTCAAACGGATGCAAGAGGAGTTGGAGTATTATGGAGCCACTCAGTTCTGGAGATAACAATCTTGAAATATTTGATGTTAACCAAGGATGGATCCATATTACCGATGCGTATTTAACAGAAGCAGCTGAGTATAAACTCCGTTTTAGAGGAGATAGCATCGATGTCACTATTCAGGGTGTACCTTTGCCATTTTACAGACAAGAACATGTTCTGTATGCAACTATGCTTACTCCGTTTCAAAGTGGAAGCTTGAGAATATCAGTTAATGGCCAGGAATTTGAGTCTTATATTTATCCTGATCAACGTAAGCTAACTGAAGAGCAATATACTTTAATGATTGAAGACATTTTGGAGGAAGCCAATATTTGTTTTCAGTTATCTGGTTTGGAAACACAGGTTAACACTTTCGGAAGAAGTCGAGAGCTATCTTGGACGCAATGGAGTTACATCGAGCGGAACTTTCAGCAGCTACGACAAATTTTTTCGAAGATTGAAAGCAAGCCAATCAGAAAATTAAAGAAACAGACTACCATCATGAAAAGAGAAAAAGTTCAGAGAGCTGAACAGACGACTTTATCTTGGTTGGACAGAAAAGGGCACGGTCGAGATATTCCTACGCATGTTGAAACAGCTAAAACATATGAATCGATAAATCTATATGAGAATCAGGTTTTAAAGCAGCAAGTAATAGATTTATTCCGGCTGCTAAGAAACTATGAAGAAGCAGAAATCGAATCTGTATCAATGAAAACCAAAAGGTATATATCGATTCTTCGTTACTGGATGAATAGCCCGTTTTTAGCAGGAATTATGGAGAATAAGTCCATACAACATAACCCAGACCTTTAGGAAGCATCCTGTTTATCGATTATTGTATGAATGGTTTGATAATCTCTACAAGCATAAAAGGGAAGGAATTGGATTTTCTTACCCAATCGCTTTGAAGGACACCTTTTTCTTATATGAAATGTGGTGTTACATGTATGTGGTTAAAATTTTGAGAGAATCCAATTTAATCACAGACACCAGCAATCTATTCAAGACTACTAGGAATGGATTGTTCTTGAACTTAGCTGAAAACAAACAGAGTTCTGTACACTTGGTAAACGGCTTGACTCTATACTTTCAGCGATCCTATCAATATAACTCTAAGACCTTCCATACATATACGCAGAGAATGATTCCGGATATCGTATTAGAAGGAGAGAATCGCATTATTGTGTTCGACCCCAAGTACAGGGTACCTGGTAACATAGGAACCGCATTAGGAGAAATGCACAAATATCGGGATGGAATCATACATCGGGAATCTGGGGAAAAGGCAGTAAAGGAAGTTTACATTTTAACTCCTACATCAGATAATCAAGCGGATTCGATGAGGTATTTTGATGTGGAGTTTCGGGAGAATTTTGGAATGGGTGCTATACAGATGGTGCCAGGTAGTCAGAATAGTGAATTAAAACAATTAGTATTAACAAGCATGGACTACCTTACGAATTAGGAAGGAAGATTTTATTTGTCTTTTTCAATAGAAAGCATTGCAGAATTGGATCACTCTAAGGAGTTCGCACAACTCCATCAAAAGTTCCATCAGTTTAATCCACTAAAAGTTTTACGTGTCGATCAATTTGAAATTAGGCACTCAAATGTTCTTGCTTGGTTATTAGACCCGAGCGAGAATCATCAGTTAGGAAACTTTTTTATTAAGAAAGTAATCTCTCGATTGGTGACAAGGCAGGAAAATGAAGATAAATTAGCTGAAATCGACCTTCTAACATATATGCATGCTTCTTTCTCAGATATTGAAGTTTATCGAGAGGTAAAGACACATACCAATCGATATATTGATATTGTGGTTGTAGTCCCCTCTTAAAAGATGGTTCTGGTTATTGAAAATAAATTTCATGCTTCAGAATCTCTGGGACAGCTTGATGATTATTTAGAATATGCCAAGAGAGTTTATAAGGATTTTAAGGTTATTCCGATTTTCTTAACCCTTAGGAGCGATGCACCAACTCATCCTGAATACTGGGTGCTCGACTATAATGACCTAATGGATATCATTCTCTTACATATTGAGCTAAATCGTGAAATCATGTCAGAAAGTATTTTCGAGTTCTTGATGCATTATACTGCAATTCTGAAAGAAGAACTTGTACAAGATGAAGGAGCGATCCAACTTGCCCAAGATGTATATCAAACAAATAAGGCTGCAGTAGATTTTCTATACCTAAGTCAACATGATGAGTTCCGTAAACAACCAAGATATCGTGAAATTTATAATTGGATTGACGGGTTGTCATTAGTACAACAAAATGCCTTAAAGAGAATATATGCTAAAAAAAAGCAAACGATAGACTACATCTTTAAAATTGGAAGTAGTGTCCTCTATGAAGCATTTTTATCATTTGTTCAGCTCGAGGACCTCCCTATAGAAGTTTATAAAGCACATGCTCAGGTTCCAAATTTTATTTTGCCTGAATGGCTAGATTATACCGAGACCATAGGTGAACCGGAACAGGGATACTGGAGGGGTCATGGCTTAATCATTTGGTTCGAGAGGACATGGAATGAAAGATTGAAAATTTCCATCGAGGTTGGTCCTGTCCCTTATGAGAACCGTTTAAAGCTGCTTAATGCACTGGAATTTCAAGGTATTTCTATTCGTCCTACTGCCAAATTAGAGGGCAAAAAATACACCAAAATATATACTGAGACTTTAAGTATAATTGATTGGGCAAACAAGCAAGAAGTTGTTACTGGCATGGAAACTTTATATCATAATGAGGGTCTTAAGGACACTCTTAGGAAAATCGCAAAAGCGGTAGAGATGATTGAAAACAAGTTGGAACAAGAGGTATTAGAAGAGCGGAAGATTAGCGAGAGAACATCTGAACAATTCCCTCAGAATCCTTTTATGAAATTTGCTGAAATTCAGGGAATTGATCCGTCACTTTATCGAATCGGAAACAAGAATGCCTCATTTTTGATGAGAGAGTTCCGAGAATTAGAGAAAACATTCGGAGTTACTCGAGAAAAATGGTGGTGGCATGACAGTACTTTTACTTACTGGTTTGAGCGATTAAGAGATGATCGATTAAAACTGACTCTGGAATTGGGACCTCTTCAAGCTGATCAAAGACTTAAACTGATTAACCAGTTAGAAGAAGCTGGAATCGTTATTTCTGCTCAATCAAAATTGCCAACTTCTAGATATACTCGATTGTTCTCGAAATCTGTGTTTATTGAGGATTGGAACGATGAGAAAGAGTTGTATCGAGAGATGGTTAGGTTGTTTGAGGATGAGGTAAGCAAGGGCGTTTTAAGGGAAATAGAAAAACTAATAACGGATATGTGATTACCTTTCTTTTAATTAAGTTTGAGTGATTAATAGAGCAAATCAAAAAAACTGCACTTCCAAATATAGAAATATAATGAACATCTAGAGATGCAGGTTAAATTATGGCTTCACTCAGAAATTTAAAGTTCCAGAATCATGAGTAAACAAAGCATTTAAAGGGGGAGCATGTAATGTATATACCGAAACATTTTAAAATCGATGATGAAGATCAAATTTATGAGTTTATTGAAAAGTACAGTTTTGCAACCTTGTACTCGACACACAATGGAGAACCTTATGCCACTCATCTGCCATTAATTCTAAAGAAAGAGGAAAATGCATTATATGGCCATTTTGCTCGCCCTAATGGACAGTGGAAGGATATAGGGAATCAAACAGTTCTTGTGGTTTTCCAGGGTCCTCATTGTTATATTTCACCTTCCTGGTATGAAATAAATGATGCCGTACCTACCTGGAATTACGTATCCATCCATTTATACGGAAAGGTGGACATCATTGAAGATGAAAAAGTAATCTTTGATTCTTTGAATGAGATGGTAAATAAATATGAAAAGCCAGATAGTCCTTACAATTTGAAAAATGTAGATAGCAGATATGTTGAAGGAATGAGTAAAGGCATTGTTGCGTTTAAGATTACCATTAATAAAATTGAGGCAAAGGCTAAATTGAGTCAAAACCATCCAGTTGAAAGGCAAGAGTTAATTATTGAAAATCTAGAAAAAACTGCAGATCAAGATAATTTAGAAGTAGCGGCCCTTATGAAGAAGAACTTGTAAAATACTCATCCACTAA
>NZ_BAUW01000110.1 GCF_000517385.1 Mesobacillus boroniphilus JCM 21738
CCAATCGTATCCTTATGAGGTAAAATCCATCCACATAAGGGTACGGTTCAAGCCTAATCGTATCCTTATGAAACCAAATCCAGCCACATAAGGGTAACGTTCAAGCGGAATCGTATCCTTATGAAGTCCAATCCAGCAACATAAGGGTACCGTTCAAGCGGAATCGTATCCTTATGAAGTCAAATCCAGCAACATAAGGGTACGGTTCAAGCCTAATCGTATCCTTATGAGGTAAAATCCAGCAACATAAGGGTACCGTTCAAGCGGAATCGTATCCTTATGAGGTAAAATTCAGCAACATAAGGGTACGGTTCGAGCCCAATCGTATCCTTATGCGGTATAGTCCAGCAACATAAGGGTACCGTTCAAGCCTAATCATATCCTTATGAAGTCCAATCCAGTTACATAAGGGCACATTTCAAGGTTTAACGCGCTATCTTGCAAGTAGCCTCACGATTTGATCCTCCACCTTCCTGCCATCTCGATCATCTAGCAGGTTATTCAGTAAAACGGAAAAAATAAGAGTGTCCCCGCTGTCTGTTTTTACATAGCCTGCTAGCGTGCTAACGCCTGTCAGCGTCCCTGTTTTTGCAGATACGCGATCCTTCAGGTGCTCTTCTTTCAGTCTATTGCGCATTGTTCCTCCGACCATTCTGTCTTCAACTCCGGCAACTGGAAGTGAATGCTGGAATGTCGGGAACCATTTCTCCTTTTGGGCAAGATAGAGTAGTTTTGTGATTTCGTTAGCAGGAATGAGATGGGCGTGCGAGATTCCGGATCCGTCTCGCAATACAAGCCGGCTGGTGTCAATACCGACTCTGGAAAGTTCTGCATCCATGACCTTAAGACCTTCATCCCAGCTGCCTTCATCATGAACGACCTTGCCCATTTCCTTAACTAGCACTTCAGCATGTCCGTTATTGCTTAATTTCATGAAGGGTATCATCAGGTCCGCAAGCGGCATTGATTTATGAGAAATTAACCTGGTCATTGTCTCCGTCGCACGTCCCGTTATAATTTTCCCAACTACTTTTATCCCATGTTCTTCTAATGACTTTTTAAAAAGACTTCCAGCATACAGGGAAGGCTCCCAGACGGCAACCCATTCCCTTGTTTTGTGAGCATTGACTGGAATCGTTCCGCTCACCAAAATGTTATTCGATCCATGCTCTCGTTCAATTATCACCTCATGTTTCCCCTTCGAATCTACTGTTCTTGTTTCATTAATAATCTTTAGATAATCCGTATCAGGCTCAAGGGAAATGTTTGCAGATTCCCCCTTCTTGCCTGGTAAAATATTGACAATAACTGTGCCGGCATCGAAGTCCAGGTTCGGTGAAGCAGTCAGGGCGGAAACCTGGGCGCCATAATATTGATGTTCGTCATTCCAGGTAAGGTCTTCTGAATACCGGACATTATCGTACCAGCTATCATCAGCCACTAAATCGCCGGCCACCTTCTTGATTCCTTTTCTCTTAAGTCTCTTTGCCATCTCATTAAAGTCAGCCGGGAGCAAGGTTGGATCGCCCATTCCTCTTAAAAATAAGTCACCCACAAGAGTACCGCTGTCAATTTTCCCATCTGCCAATACTTCAGTCGTAAAGCGGTATTCCTCCCCTAAAACCGAAAGCGCAGCTGCAGCTGTAAACATCTTCAGCACCGAAGCAGGCTGCAGCCGGGTATCCCCAATATGCTCGTACAAAAGCTTTCCATCCTCTGCAGACCTGATGCTGACACCAGCCAAAGCTCCATCAAGTACCGGCTCATTCGTTAACACCTTACTTATTTCTGTGGAGAACTCCCCACTAGGCTCAACAGCCCTGGCCGGAGGTTCTTCAGTATGAAAAAACGGAATGACGGCTAAGATGGTAACAAGTGAAAATATGATGATTGCTGTAGTTTTTTGTTTCAATTTTTAGTTCACTCCTTTCATTTCTCAACTGTATTCGACAGTAAATTTCCCAATAACCAATTAGTAGAGTCTATGATAATGTTTTAAATAATATAAGGTTCAGGAGGGAAAAAAATGTACCGATACTTTTTGAATACCTTACTCATTCTAGCCATCGGAGCAGGATTTTACTTCTATGTCCAACTGATTTTTTCAAAGGTGACAGACCCTCTGTACGGAACATTGGCGCTGCTCGCTGGCTGCCTGTTTGCGGCCGGGATTTCGAGGGAGCTCCTGTTGATAGCGCAATCAAGAAGGGAAAATAGTCAGATTTAACTTGAAAAAATACTCCTCATTGAAAATCCGTCAAATAAGGAGTCTCAATAGGAGTATTTTGTGGTTTTAAGATTCCATAACATTCTGGACGGGTAGTCATAGGGCAGGAGCCTTATTTTATGATTCCATGTCCGACAATTTCCACCTCGACTTTTGGGGTGATTGAAATGTTAGGGTATTCCTTTTTCCAATCCACCTGCTTCCAATAATCATTATGGAGCGCAATAAGTCGACGGCCAATGCCAAAACTATCGCTGTTCGCTTGCTGAAGTTTCTTTATGGCAGCTTCTGCATCTTTTGAGAGTATCTCAGAAAGCTTTTGATTCAGAAACTGGATTTCTTGTTTTTTATATAACTGATTTCTGGCATACTCAGTAAGTGCAATTTTTAATTTTAGATTTATGTTAACCTTTACTTCTTTATTCGAAATCTTTACCTCTAACTGTTGCTTTGTTTTTTTTACATCGAAAGATACAAAATCGCTGGGGCTATTATTTTCATGATTTGTGACTTCCTTTGTGAATCTAGGTTTCATCCCGGAAGTTCCGTCCATCAATAAAAAAATCATTGCCTCATCGCCTGATAAAATTTGCCCCGTAAATTTGCGTTCATTGAATAAAGCGATTCCTTCCACTTTGGCCTGAGTCCCACCCTCTTGGCTCATATAAGGGAGAATAAGGTCTTCACCTGGATCAAACATTTCGGCACAAATGGATTGAAGGTTTTCCTCAGGGATAAGGGATGCATCCTCCTGGCTTTCTAATAACTCAAACAAGTATTCACTAATTTCCTGTTCCTTAATATTCAGTTGAAGGATATCTTTTCCTATCCCTTCAGAAATAAAAACTTTAGCACTAAGGGAGCTTTTGGGGTCTCGATAAAATAAATCAAGAACTGGATATATATCTTGTTTTGCTAGCTCGTTTCCAATAATGAGTATCCGGAGCTTCGACGCATCGAATGTTTTCGAGCTTCGCTGATCGATATCTTTCCTTGCTGCTCTTGGCGTATTCCCGATCCCGGTGATGATTTGATAGGTTTCTGCTGAACCGCCTCCCTGGTCGGCCCTTTTTATAATGGGGGAAGCAACGGCATCGATTATTTTTCCTTCTGTATCCAAGTCAAAACTGGCAGCCATGTATAATCTAACATCCTTCAATAAATTTTGATCCCAACACCCGCTTAAAAGTATTGTCATACATCCGATGCATAATAATTTACTCGGCCGGGTCATGGTGGACACTTCCCTTCTTCGTTTTTTTAAAAAGGTACGAGACAAGCAGTAAAAGAATGGGAAAAAGAAGAAAGGCGAAGCTGGCATTTGTAATATATCTGGTCATCGATTCAGCAAAATGAATATTCGACTCTGCTATTAAGGATATCCCGAAAATTGGCAAAGCCAAGTAATAAATAAGCTTTTTATGCTGTAGTTTTTTAAGTAAACTTTTACAGGACTTTGCCGCCAAAAATAGGTAAGTGCTAAAGGAAGTGAAAACCATGATTATCCAAATGGAGAGGAACAGCAAATCCGTTCGTTCCATCGCTTTAAAGGTATAAGACTTTAACATATATAAGAGTGGTTCGGGTATTATTTTTAATTCTTCAGGACTGAAATAAATGAAACTGACAATGACCAGATAGGTATATAGCAAAGTTATGAACAAATTCGCCCAGGACATTATCTTGAATTTTTTCTTGTTTGATCCCATTACAAGCGGAAAAGTAATCAGGACCGCTTCAAACCCCAACATGGAGAGGAGGGCATCTTTGCTGCCAAAAAGGATATTTTTTATGCCACCCTGACCGATTGGGAGTATATAGTATATATTTGCATCTTTCAGTGTGTATGAAATCAGCAGGAATAGAACCAACATAAGGGGTGTAACTAATGTATAAAAGCGAGCCAATACCTTCAAACCGTCCACGCATAAATAAATCCCTGCCAGAATCAATAAGGAACCAATAATCCAGGTAGGTGTATAAGGAAGGATCCACCGATTGATAATTCTGATATAGAGAACCAAAATTAAGCTCCCGACACTTAGGAAATAGAGAGAGTAAAAGAGAGAGATCATCTTCCCTAATTTTATGCCAAGTAACAAAGAAGCTATTTCAAGAAGGTTTTGAGATTCAAATCTTCGGAAAAGTAGCAAATAAGCAAATAGTATGCCCTGAACCAACACTCCTGCAAGGAGAATGGAAATCCATCCATCTGAGTGGACAGAATTATGCATATCATACGGTAGGGAAAGTACGCCAACCCCTGATTGAGTGTGGATCAGCAAGAAGAAAAATTGCTGATAGGTGATCATATCCTTATTATTGTCCATCGATCTTCCATCCTCTTGAATCCCTCTGTCTTTTTGTGTTTGTAGCACGGGAGTTTTTTGGCCGTTCATTCATTTTCCAAAGCGGCAGCCTAAAGAATGTGTCTTTTAAGTCCTGTACATGCAAGGGCGCTAGCGGCGAGAAATAAGGAACACCAAACGACTCAAGTTTGCAAAGTTTTATAAAAATGATAATCAGCCCAAACATCAATCCGACAAACCCTAAAAATGATGCAGCAACCATAAGTGGAAACCGGATCAGGCGGACTGTCGTACTCATTTCGTTAGATGGCACAACAAAAGCAGAAATAGCTGTTACAGCCACAACCACTATCATTATGTTTGATATGAGACCAGCACTGACCACTGCATCTCCAATGACCAAACCGCCAACGATGCCAATAGTCTGTCCAACAGGCTTGGGAAGCCTGATCCCTGCTTCTCTGATCAGTTCAATCGTTATCTCCATGAAGAAGGCCTCCATTAAGGGAGGATAAGGTATACCTTCAACTGATCCTTTCAATGACAAAATCAATTCATGGGGAATGACCTCGAGATGGAACGCATTAATTGCGATATAAAGTGCCGGAAGTGTAATTGCAATAATGAAGCTTACATATCTCAGCATCCGGATGAAGGTAGCAGGTATCCACCTGCTGTTGTAATCATCTGATGATTGGTAAAAGGCAAAAAAAGTTATTGGAAGAATTAATGCCGTGGAGCTGCCATCGCCAATCAAGGCAACTCTCCCTTCCATTAAATTCGCTATCGTCCGGTCTGGCCGTTCAGTATTTACGATTTGTGGAAATAGGGAAAAGGGATCGTCTTCGATGAATTCTTCGATATACCCTGGACTTAAGACCATATCGGTTGATATATAAGATAGCCTTCTTTCCACTTCAGCTACTACCTTCTTGTCTGCTATTCCTTTCATAAAAACAACTGCAACCTTGGTTCTTGTTTTTTCACCCAATACATGATATTTCACAGTGAAATCTGGATCTTTGATTCTCATTCTTAAGAGGCTGATATTCGCTTCTAGATTTTCATTGAAACCATCATGCGCGCCACGGACAATACTTTCGTTCTGAGGCTCCTCTATTGCCCTTTGATGACTTTTCGGAAAATTGAAAAGCCATGATTCATTATGTTCACATATAAACAACACATATCCACCGTCAAGGATGCCTTCTATCAGCTCTTTGATCTCATGATTTTCCTTGCCATTTAAAGATTGTAAATTTTCATTGCTGACATTCGACCCTAGCTCGAACAATGGTAAAAGCAAATATTCCTTGAAATTCTCTTTTGAGACTAAGGTTTCAAGAAAACAAAATATAAATGAGATGCCACCTTTAGTAAATTTCATTTCTTTGAAATCTGCAGTATGTTCGAATACCGATGTTAACTTTTGGTATAGGCTATTGTTAATAGCTTTGTCCTCAATATCCTGTTGTAAGCCCTTCGGCAGCCTGACCTTTTTCATAACTACACCACTTTTTATTCAAAATATGGAATCCTTAATGTTAGGAGTAGTTATTCCAATTAACTTGCCAAAATATACAAAAGGAGATAACGGCTGGATGCAAGACCCATCTGGCATTTGCGGTTAAGAAAATCATGAGGTTATGATAGAATAAAACAAATGATAAAAGGGGGTTATTAGATGGACATTTTAGAGCCCGAAGTGAACCCATCTGAATGTGGTGACAGCTGTTGCTCATCAGAAAGAAAGAGCCATCACTCTGAAAAAACGAAAAAGAATCTTGTGACGAGATTGAATCGGATAGAAGGACAAATCCGCGGCATCAAAGGCCTGATTGAGAGAGATACATATTGCGATGATGTGATCACGCAGATTTCGGCAACTCAGGCTGCCTTGAACTCTGTGGCTAAACTTCTGCTTGAAGGACATATGAAATCTTGCATCGTCGAAAGGATCCAGGAAGGCGACGATGAAGTCGTTGATGAGCTGTTGACCACGATTGAGAAGCTGATGAAAAAATAAAAGTTATATTGTTTTTCATTTAACCTAATGTTCTGTATAATGACTCTAACTTAATAATTTTCTTCGGGGTCGGGTGAAAGTCCCAATCGGCGGTGATGAAGCGACGCTTCTTAGTCCGTGACCCGGTTAACATTTGTTAAACGGTGGATCTGGTGAAACTCCAGGGCCGACAGTTAAAGTCTGGATGGGAGAAGGAAAAAAACGAGGATTAATCGAACGGGATCAGTATGCCCTTTTTTAACCCTCTAGTTTGCCATTGGCTTTTTTAGGACCCCGAAGCAATTTTGTTTCGGGATCTTTTTATTTTTAAATTTCCCCAAGTAAAAATTAGAAAGGAGGTAGCCAGGTGAAAGATCAGGATTATATGGCACTAGCATTAATCTCGCCAGTGCGACTGATGGCCAGACCTCCCCGAACCCTAAAGTAGGTGCTGTCCTTGTGAAAGACGGCCAGATCATTGGCATGGGTGCCCATTTGAAGGCGGGTGAACACCATGCTGAGGTGCACGCAATCTCCATGGCCGGTGAAAAGGCAAAAGGCGCGACATTGTACGTGACCCTGGAGCCATGCAGTCATTTCGGGAAGACGCCGCCATGTTCGAATTTGGTTATAGAATCAGGCATCAAGAAAGTTTTTGTCGCCTCGGTCGATCCGAATCCGCTTGTTGGCGGAGCAGGCGTGAAAAAGATGCTTGAGGCAGGCATAGATGTCCAGGTTGGGTTGATGGAGGAAGAAGCAAAAGCGCTGAATAAAGTTTTTTCCATTACATAAGCACTGGCTTGCCCTATGTTACGTTGAAGTCAGCCACCAGCCTTGATGGAAAAATTGCAACTGTGGCCGGAGAGAGCCAGTGGATAACAGGAGAAGAGGCAAGAAAGGATGTTCATCAGTTTCGCCATACACATGACGCGATTTTAGTAGGCGTCAATACGGTCATCAAAGACAATCCGAGCCTGACGACAAGGCTTGAGTCCGGAGGGAAGAATCCGGTGAGGGTTGTTTTGGACAACACTCTTCGCACCCCGCTGGATTCTAGGGTCGTGAATGATAAGGCTGCACAAACCATTATCGTCACCGGAGCAATGGCAGAACCTGAAAGAGTAGAGCAATTTACTGAGCTGGGCATTGAGATTATCAGGGCAGAAACTGAGAAAATCGGGATTCATGACATGCTGAAAAAACTTGGAGACCGGGGTATCACTTCGGTTTACGTAGAAGGCGGAGCCGAGGTCCATGGCAGCTTTTTAAAAGAAAGGGCCTTTCAGCAAGTGATCACCTATATCGCTCCCAAGCTGCTCGGCGGGAAAAATGCTCCGGCAGCATATGGAGGTACAGGCATTGCCCGGCTTGAGGATACAGTTCGTTTAGAAATTAAAGATGTCAAACAAATTGGCCAGGATATCCGGATCATTGCTGAGCCGGTATAGAAGGAGGTTTGTATGTTTACTGGGATTATAGAAGAAATCGGCACAGTCGCGAATATCCAGCATAGCGGCGAGTCATTTGTCCTGACGATTGACGCAAGGAAAGTCCTGTCAGATGTCCACCTTGGAGATAGCATCGCTGTTAACGGAGTATGCCTGACCGTCACCTCTTTTACAGAGAATAGATTTACAGTTGATGTCATGCCTGAAACGGTAAAAGCCTCCAGCTTGAAAACTGTAAAAAGAGGTTCGAAGGTGAACCTGGAAAGAGCGATGGCAGCCGGCGGCCGGTTCGGCGGGCACTTTGTCGCCGGCCATGTGGATGGCGTCGGAACCATCAAAGGGAAAAAGCAAATAGAGAACGCTGTTTACTATGAAATTCAAGTGGACCCTGAATTGTTGAGGTATGTTATCATGAAAGGCTCTGTAGCTGTTGATGGGACGAGCCTGACTGTTTTCGGGATATCAGAAGACAGCTTGACTCTATCGCTCATTCCGCTCACTTTAAAAGATACAGTCTTAGGATTCAAGGGTACAGGTGATATCGTCAACATTGAATGTGACATGATCGGCAAGTATGTAGGGCACTTTTTAAGTAACCAGCCCCCTGCAGCTCCAAAACGAGGGAACAATATTACAGCCCAATTCTTAGAGGAAAACGGTTTATGTGAGGGTGATGAAAATGTTTGATCAAATTGAAGAGGCCATTTACGAACTGATGCAAGGAAATGTCGTCATCGTTTGTGACGATGAAGACCGGGAGAATGAAGGAGATTTCATCGCTCTGGCGGAAAAGGCGACACCTGATGTGATCAATTTCATGGCGACGCATGGCCGGGGATTGATCTGTGTGCCAATTGAACAGGAATTGGCCCAGAAGCTGGATTTACTGCCGATGGTATCCCGGAATACGGATCCACACGGCACGGCTTTTACCGTCAGCATCGATCATAAGTATTCAACAACCGGAATTTCTGCTTTTGAACGCTCGGCAACTGTATTGAGCATGCTTGACCCAGAAGCAAAGGCCGCTGATTTTAAAAGGCCTGGACATATTTTTCCGCTTGTTGCCAAGAACGGCGGAGTACTAAGGAGAGCCGGTCATACAGAGGCGGCTGTTGACCTGGCTAAATTAAGCGGTGCCAACCCTGCAGGCGTCATCTGCGAAATCATGAATGAAGATGGCACGATGGCTCGGGTCCCGGAACTCCGAAAAATTGCCGATCAGTTCGATTTGAAAATGATTACGATAAAAGACCTCATTCAATACCGCAATCGTAAAGACCAGCTGATTAAAAAAGAGGTTGAAATCAATCTTCCTACTGAATTCGGTATTTTTAAGGCAGTCGGTTATTCAAATGTAGTAGATGACAAAGAGCACATTGCCCTTGTAAAAGGAGAAATCGATCCGAACGAGCCGGTGCTTGTCAGAGTCCATTCCGAATGTTTGACAGGAGATGTGTTCGGTTCCTTCCGCTGTGATTGCGGGCCGCAGCTGCATGCTGCACTAAACCAGATTAACAAGGAAGGTCGCGGGGTTCTTTTGTACATGCGCCAGGAAGGCAGAGGCATCGGGCTGATGAACAAGCTGCGCGCGTATAAGCTTCAGGAAGAGGCTATGACACGGTTGAGGCCAATGAAAAGCTCGGCTTCGGTGCAGACCTTCGCGAATACGGAATTGGAGCCCAAATTTTAAAAGACCTTGGAATCAAGCAAATTAAATTGCTGACCAACAATCCAAAGAAAATCAAAGGGCTTAAGGGATATGACCTTGAAGTAGTCGACAGGGTGCCAATCCAGATGCCTACAAGGAAAGAAAACGAAAATTACTTAAAAACAAAACACAGCAAATTAGGCCATTTACTTAATTTTTAAATTTAAAAAAACATCTAATTGGAGGAAGTAATATGAATAGAACTTTTGAAGGTAATTTAGTAGGAACGGGTCTTAAAGTCGGAATCGTAGTCGGGCGTTTCAATGAATTTATCACAAGCAAGCTTTTGGGCGGCGCGCAGGACGCGTTGAAAAGACACGGGGTTGAGGAAAGCAACGTCGATGTTGCCTGGGTTCCAGGTGCGTTCGAAATCCCATTGGTCGCGCAAAAAATGGCTAAAAGCAATAAATATGATGCGGTTATCACATTAGGCACAGTCATCCGCGGTTCCACTCCACACTTCGATTATGTCTCCAATGAAACAGCAAAAGGCGTATCAGCCGCAGCAATGAACTCAGGTGTACCTGTCATCTTCGGAGTCCTGACTACGGATACAATCGAGCAGGCAATCGAACGCGCTGGCACCAAAGCCGGCAACAAAGGCTGGGACGCTGCAATGTCAGCAATTGAAATGGCGAATTTGATGAAGGATATTGAAATTTAATAAGGATTTCTTAAGCTGCAGGCAAACTCGCCTGCAGTTTTTTATTGGTTAGGAAACTATAAAATTT
>NZ_BAUW01000109.1 GCF_000517385.1 Mesobacillus boroniphilus JCM 21738
AAGAAGTATTTGCATTGTTATTATTAATAATATTTGTTGTTGCTGGCTGTTCAAATACATCAGCCGATAAAGAAGAGGACCCAGATTTCAACATTATTGATGCTATGACTTCTATCGGTGCAGTTGATGAAACCTTTGATAAACAAAAATTACAATATGAATTTACAATTGATAAAGGAAAATCCACAATCAAAGAAGACTCTATTCAAGTTGTTTTGACCGATTGGACAAAAGATAAATTGATAGAGAATAAAATTACAGAGAAACGGTTTAATGAAGACAACATTGTGGTCAAAGGTTACGTAATATTTGAGTCGAAAGAATTAACGAAAAAGAATATTACAGAAAATCAACCGTTAATAGAGGGGATTAAAGTCAACAACGAAAGTGATGAAGAAATATTTATCAAGCGTGAATTTAACAATGGGTAAAATAAAACGCTCGGCGAAAAGCCAAGCGTTTTTGTTATCTGTTTTTAATGCTAAACATCCTACATTTTAATTGCTAATAACAATGTGATACACCTATTATTATCAATTTTATTTGGAGTTTTCTCCACCAAAAGTGAACTACTTATCATTCCCTTATCCCTTTTCTTCCTTAAAACCTTTCCCTTCTATGTACCCGAAAAATTAAGTCGTTCTCTCACCCATTCTTCAAACCCTTGCCCTGACTGACTTTCCATATATTGTAGGCGAATTAGTTGTTCCCTAATTCGCTCTTTTTTCATCCTATTTTTTGTCAGCTTTCATGATTTTAAGGTAAATAAGTTGTTCCCTGAAATGGAGGAGTTGGTTGTTTGTTTCACGCCTTTTCTCATGCTTTTCTCATGCTTTTCCCCCTGCTTTTTCTCGCTCTTTTACCAGCTTCTTTTTTCTCCCGCTTTCTTTTCAAACCGAGGTTTATCAGGCTTTCTCTCACGCTTTTCTTCTCGCTTTCCCCCACATTCTTTCTCGCCAGGCTTTTTCCTCGCTCTTTTTATCCAACAAAAAACACGAGGAAAATCGGATGGTGATTCCGATTTTCGCTCGTGTTAGGGAACGGTTTATTTGACCAACAATACAGTTTATTTTGCTAAGGAAGAACTTTGTTTTGCTGGTACAAGAGGGATAACATTTATCTTTTTCTATATCACTTAAGGTTCCTTGGGAAATTCCTAATAAATTTGCAAAATCAGCTTGTGTATAAAAATTTTCTTTTCTAATCATTTTTATACGCTCACCAATTGAGATCATATTATTAACTCCTCACAAGGAACCTTTTAAGGCATAATGAAGCTTACTGACTATTTTTTTCGATTACCAACATTAATTGCAAATTACCGACTTTTTTTTTCGATTACCGACTATTTTTTTACAAACAACTGTTCCCAGACAACTTAGTAGTGAAGAAAACTTTATTAGAGATTCATTTTTACTCACTAAAATTAATACAAGATACAACTTAAAACTGACCAAAATTTTATAACAAAGCTTTAAATAGCTACAACTAAATGTGACATATGTTTTTAAAAGGGTTATTATATTAATTTCATAGCACCAGACTAATTCTAATGCGAGCATATTTATTGCTTTTGCTAATTTTTTTATTTTTAAAATTGATTTCTTCGCTAACTTTTACAATTTGTTGTTACAAATAGAATAACAATTATTGTGATAAACATTATATCTTCTTAAACTAAAGCACCCTTATATATAGTATGGTTTTGGACCGTAATTAACGTTAATAAAGCTACAAAAACAGCCTATTTCTTATCTTTGTTTACTAATTATATATAGTTATTAATTATAGTTTCCAACGTAAACAACTATAGGACTTTACTTGGAGGGGTGGGTATGATAGGCTAATCCGCCACTGAAACACCTGCTTCAGCCTTTTAAGACCAATCATGCTCACAGAGGCTCCAAGTAACGTCCTTAAACGCCTTATCTATGGTTACATATAAATAATGATAAAGGGTGCACCATATCAATGTTTGTGAACAGATACTACATATAATGCATCTATAGTTTAAGTAAATTTTTTCACAAACTATCAGGCTTGAGCTACTTGCTTTGTTCATTCTTCTTATAAAGTAAGGCAAATAGATACCCATAGGCAACAACATAATAGCATTTCCAAACAGGTTTTTAATTGGTATATCCATATTCATACTACCGTCAAATATCGCCTAAATGTATGTACTTATTGTTTTAAACGGAACAAAATTTGAAGATTTTATTATATATTCTATTAACGAGAGGTCTGTCCATACATTCCCTCTATGTCCCAAAAACAATAAAATAGCTAAAGGCAAATAAATAAAAAATGAAACTAATACTTACAACAATTTTGACGCTTTTTTCATTTTCTCCCCCCCTCGCAAATATTTTACCATAAACAACCAAAACTGTTATTGGAGATTACTGCACCGTTTCTTTAATCAGAAATTCAACAAAAAAGGCGATTAATCCTTCTTGGATTAACTCACCTATTGGTTTAAGTATATATTACTTGACGAAAGCCGTTACTTTTATTTCTCCATATCAAAATTAAATAAGTTGGCAAGCTGGATAAGTTCCTCGCCTTCTCCTTTTGTTCCTGAACTAGTTAGGTAGTAAACGTATTTTTTGGTAACAATAAACAATTGAGTGGCTATCAAATCTGTTGTTGGCTCATAGAGTACTGCCCGTTGCCCAGAAACATTTACTTCGCTAATATTGAGTCCATTAACAGGATAGGTAGGCAGTATTGATTCTATCATTTGTTCCACTGATCCTGTATCGTTTTGCCCATAATGTACTGATATTCCCTTTCCAGCGGTACTCGTTGGATAATATGCATAAATGTAAAGTTGTTCTTTTCCCCTTCGCTTATCCAAATACGTACTAATCATTGGCTCAGTGATAATCGTTTTTATGTGTTGATGAGCGTCCAACGGATAAACAATGCTCTTCATTCCTTTTTCAGTTAAGACTGGTGTTTCCTTCCCATTGATGACTTCTATTGTATATATTTGCTGATTATTCATTTTGCTTCCTAATGGACTAGTATCCCCAACAATTTGGTTAGTAATCAATAGAAATAAAATAGAAGCACTAACCCCAATTGATATAAGATAAATACCCGTTTTTTTAACGTTTGTTTTCAAGCGACTCCTATGGATGTTCTTACTTAGTTGGTTCCGTACTATTTGTGAGCGTTCCATATTCCATTCTAATTCAAATTCTAACTTTTGAAGGGCACGGTCATAAGAATTAATTTCAGTTTGATTGGTCATATATGTCCTCCTGTTCCTTGAGCTTTCTTTCCAATGAAAGCATCCCCCTATGTAAAGTTGATTTTACTTTTCCTTCTGAACAATTCAAAATCTCAGCGGTTTCTCTGGTAGAGAATCCTTTGATCTTCCTCAAAATAATTACTTCACGCTGTGCCTCTTTAACGGTGGAAAGAGCATTATATATTTCCCTTGAACTTTCCTTTTGTTGAACGATATTTTCTGGAAGCTGAAGCTTATCTTCTTGAGGCTGGAATAGTTCTTTAATTAAACGTATAGGCTTTTGTTTCCTTAGGTAATCCAGCGTCAAATTGTGAGCGATACTAAATAGCCACGTCTTTTCACTGGAGTTACGATTAAAGGATTCATAATGCTTATAGGCTTTCAAAAAGGTGTCCTGGGTTAGATCTTCTGATTGTTGATAATCTTTTGTAAGCAGAAATATGAATTTGAATATAGTTTGATGATATTGGTCAAACCAATCTTTGACTTCTTCCTCCTTAAAATCAATCATACTTTTCTTCCTTCCATAATTATTCACCTATTGATTAGACGTTTCAGAAAAAAAAGGGTTCTGGTTTTCCTAAAAAATTTTATAAGATACGAAAACACTAAATTAAGAGTAATAAAGTCACAAGCTCTAACCTGTATATTTATCACCTAATCAAATTAGTACAATACTGATAATATGAACGCACTGAATCGTTATCAGATTCAATGGAAACAACCATATATAAGTGATATTATTAAGCGTTAGCATCCTGCAATATACTTTAATAAACTTTCTACTGAAATTAGTTGTTCGATTCCTATACAACCAACCAGCTCGTATTTAAAATACAATCCTTGTAAGTTTTTGCTAACGTGCTCGTTCAAACTTGGAATTTAAAAAAAGGCACTAATCCTCCTTGGATTAACGCCCCCATTTGTTTTAAATTTTTTAAAAGAAATTAAATTGATATTACTTCTTTTGAGTGATTAGGTCATTAACAACTGATACAACCTTTACATTTTCACTTGCACTTTTTGTCCCTATAAATCTCATAACTACAATGTATGATATTAATAAAACAAACACATAGAAGCAAATAAAAGAAAAGACTGAGATTAACAGCACTTTATACGTTAATGAGAAAAGCATGCCATATAAAGTAAGACTAAGTAAAACACCTAAAGCAATAGAAATACTTGACCAGATTGCTACCTCTGATAAAAAAAGTTTAAGAACATTAAGTTTCTTCCATCCTAAAGTTCTATAAATTCTAATCTCTTTCTCCCTAACATTTATTAAAGATATTAAAGTTTCTATTAAAGCAAAACCTGTTATAACATAAGAGGAAGCGACCAGAATATAATGCCATTTATTAGCCTGTACATTAATAAAATCTCCTAAAAGTGTTACGCTAGTTATATTTACAGTTTCATTGATTAATAAGTAGACAAAAGTGGATAATGTACTAACTAATATCATTTGAATAAATGGCAAACGAATGTATTTAGCTAAATAAAATAAATTTTTAATTACTAATAACCTACTTCTTCTGATTATTCTGTATTTTACTCCTTTAGAATCTCCAGATACCCAAAGTCCTACCTTAATATACACAAAAAAGATTACAAATAATATTACTCCTACAAAACTATGCAATAAAAACAAATCCCATTCAAAGTCCATCCATATTTTTAAATATAAAAGTACAGGATATGATACTAGGAATGAAATAAAGTATAGCAGGAAGAGTTCCGTCCTAAATAATTTATAGATGGATTGCTTTGACCAACCCAATTGAATAAACAATGATATATCTTTTTGTCGATCTATTTTCCAGAAGAATAATCTATTAAGAATATAAATAATAGTTACTATAAAAAAGAATGCGGATAAGATTAAGTTAGTTAAATTCCACTGACCAACTATACTACCAGATGCTCCTAGCGTCGTCCAAGATTCTTGAACTAACCCTACATCTTCTACTTCAATTTCTAATTTTTGGGGTGAGGCACCTGCAATTATTGTGACTTGAAGATCTAATTCTTCAATTTCCTTAGCTACTTTCTTGATTTTACTGGCTGCTTCTTCTGTATAATGGTCGATTCCTCCAACTCTAACCCTTATAGCATCAATAGGCTCGCGTCCTTTAATAACATTTGCCGCCTCAATCGTAGTCACGCCTTGAGCCGGTACTGAAACAAAACTTCCTGGAGTAATAGTAGGTTTCATTTTAACTAATTTTTCCGATTTTATATCTTTATAATAAACGGGTGCAAATTGATATATACCGAGTGGACTAGATGCTAATTGTTGTTGTTTTTCTTTATCAACCTCTACCTTTCCTATAGGATCTGGAATAAAAGAAATATTACTCTTTTTGCTATCATCAATGCTCACTTCCTGCAAGTTAAATCCCTTTTCTTCAATATTGCGATAAATTGGGATACCCTTTACTTCGTTAATTTTCTTTACTTTATATGTATCTCCTGCTTTTTCATATTTCAATTGTCCAGAAACATAATATTCTGTAACAGAGTTTAGATCTATGGTTCCAGTATATATACCATCTGGTACCATGTTATTAACGGTTCCATCTCTCAGCACCATAAGAGCTTCTTGATGAAAGTTATTTAAATTACTTCCCAAATCAATTTTTATAATCTTTTCGTTTGTCTCGGGAATAGCACTTAATTTACTAAATAAATCCTGATATTCGGGTGAATATAGCTTTTCATAAAATTCTGTTGGTCCTATGTCATTTGGATTATTAACTAAACCAAATTGTTCTCTAATTTTTTTTGTATCCTCAGCACGCATTTCAATAGAATCAATCTCTAACTCTGCTTCTAAACTTCCGCCTTCACTGACAATTTCTATTATAGGAACAACGCTTGCCTTTGATAATCCAAGATCGGTTTTAACGGTTGAACCCCAGCCGCTTTTTCCAAAATCAAAAAGTAAGCCGGTTAATTTCTGTTCTTCCGTAGGATCAATTCCAACTAACAAATTATACGTTTGTGGAAGGGGAAACATTGCTACTTCCGTACATGAATTTAATAACTCATTATTGCTAACCAAAGTCTCAAAATCAATAAAATCATTTATTAATTTGGGAGATTCCAAGAATATACATTCATATCTTTTTCCAACTGGATAGTGATTAACTCCATCTGTTGTTGAAAATTGTATACTTACCCTTTCTGATTGTTCGGGACTCTCTATGCCAATATTCGATCTTATTCCTGTAAAATAACCTAAAGAAGCAACAGGTGCAGCAATCTCAACATCAGTCATTTCTTTAATTTCGGTCCATTGATCAGTAGAAATTCCACCTTCTCCAAAACCAATATAATTCTCGGGAACAATACCTAATTCGTCTTCTAATGGGTGCTTCAAACCATTAGGACGTACTAAAAGGTCATAGCTACCGCGTGAGTAATGGGTTATGTCAGATTTTATTTGTTGATGAGAACTTATAATTGATGTTATAGCAAGTGGCTGAAATACCAAAATTATCACTAACGCAACTATAAATAATATATTAATAAATAATTTCGTTTTTAGAGATGAAAACACTAATTTGTTCATTTTCCATTCATCTCCTGCAGATTTCCGTCTCGAATAATAAAAGTTCTTCCTTTTGGATTTATAACTTCTAAATCATGTGTAACTAACAACACAGTTAACCCTTTCTCATTTAAAGATCTTAATATCTGCAAGATATTATCTCTATTATCCTTATCTAAATTTCCCGTTGGCTCGTCACATAGAATAATATCCGGTTGATGAAGTATCGCCCTCGCAATTGCTGTTCGTTGTTTCTCTCCTCCTGACAACTCATTTGGTAACGAGTCCAATCGTCGATCCATTTGTAATTGTTTCAAAATGTTTCTTGCAGCAATTTCTAATTCTCTTTTATTTTGATATGGCCACTGAGGAACCATAACATTTTCTAAAACAGTAAATTGATCAAACAATCTATAATCCTGAAAAATGTAACCAACTTTATTCCTTCTATATTCCTGTAATTCCTCATCAGTTATACTTGTTAGTTCCTTGTTGTCTATGGAGATAGTTCCATTGCCTAAACGAACAATTCCTCCTATAACGTTTAAAAGGGTTGTTTTCCCAGAACCAGATGGACCTAAAATGTTTATCCATTCACCCCTATTAACAGAAACTGTTATATCTTTAAGTGCAAATACGGGATCAATACCTTGAAAAATAACAGACCCTTTATTTATATTTATTAACATTAGGCACACTTCCTAGTTTTGATTTTAAAAAGGGACTAATCTTCAAAAAAAGGATTAGTCCCAAGATGCATTATTTAATTAATTTTATTAATACCTACTTTGAGCGACAGTAACCGACTTGGTTGCGGCATTACCATAGTAATCTACAACCCTAAATGTCCCATACCATGTTTTATTAGGATCTGCTCCGATGTCATAGGTATAATACCAATTTGAAAGAGCTGTATTACTAGTATTTCCTAATACAGTTTGATAGTTTGCACCAGTATGGTGCCGATAGTACACATAAAATTCTTTAGTGCCACTCCAATTTAGATTCCAATAAGCTCTTTGAGGAGTACCGACCAATGTTTGTTTATCAGGGGTTGCCGTAATACTTGCAGCAGATGCACTTGTTCCAACAACACTAAAGGACCCCATTAATAATAACGAGAATACAAGGATTTTTATTAACTTTTTCACAAAAATTCTCCTCCTTTGGATAAATTTAGCAGGCCTACTAACAATATCTTACAACATTTTACTTTTTATTGTAAATATCTTTTTTTATTTTTTAAAAAATATTTTGTATTTTGTATAAATTTGTCGTATGCTACTCCTAAATAACTGAAAGATAGAGATTAAGCTGTTATCACCTAAGATTGACAGAATTCTTAAAGTTAAAAAGATTATTAGCTTATGATTCATGATCCATTCCTTTCATCAGGAGAACCGTCCCCCGTATTTCAAGAAAAAAACCGGCTTGATCAGTCGACATCAAAATTAAAGGTATATTGGAGAACCTCCAAAAGCAATATTAGTCAAATACCCCACTCTTAACATCAATCACAACAGTTTCCTTCTAATCCAGCTTTAAATGGTGTTGTGTTCTGGACAAACAAGAACTCCCGGTATTTGATGAACTCTATGCCAATACAATTCCCCATGATTATACATCTCCCCTTCTACACATTGGGGGCAAAATTTAAAGTAATGATTAAACTTAACTGAACTTGCCATCAAACCAATCCTATTATAAATGCTGCCCCCATCGCTCCCAATCATAGACTCTTTAACTTTAGCAGCATGTTCAGAAGGCAGGAATGCAGCATAGAATGGATACAGTGTATGATTTGTAATTAAGTATTCAAGTGAATAATTGTGCCCAACAGGAAGGTTTTCCATAATCCGATAGATATGAGAAGGTAAGTCCATAATTGCTGTAATACTGTCCGTACCGTATATATCCTTCTGTGTGGCTTTGATACTGACGTTTCCACTACGAACGTGGTATCTCCCTAAAACACTGTATAACAATTCATCTTTGTACGGAACAGGAAAGAAGGTCATCATTTCATATCACCCAGTCTGACCGAAATCACCTTCATGACTTTTGATAAAACCACAGTTACTAAGAGTTTCATAGGCTGTATTGTTTTCCTTTCGTCCCTCATTAATTAAAATCCTTATATCATTTACAACCGAAGACTCCTCTTTCTTCATCCTCTTATTACGATTACTTGAAACGGATATTCCCTTAATGGCTTTCACAACAAGTTCGTTGATGTCCAAGTTTCCCTCTTTTTCAGTAATTTGATCTATAACCTTTTGAGCCTCATTTGGTTCAAAATCCAATTCTATCAGTTTCAAAATTGCCTTTTCTTTTATGGAAATACTCATTTCTTGTTCTTTTTTCTGTTGCGTTCTTTTTATTGCCTCCATCTTCATTTGCAAATCAATAGAAGCCCTTTCTCTATCCATAAACCCTAAAAAATCTACCTCTACTGTACTGATATCCTCAAACCTTGCAATCTTACTAATGTTACCCGACCTCAAAGCCTGTATCATTGGTTTAACAAGTTGTAAATGCTTATTAGCCACCTGACTAATGGTTTCTGGTGTTATTTCTTCCCTTCCTGTCATAATGGCCTCAATTTGACCCATGGCGTAAAGTTTTACCGCGATATCAATAATACCTTGGCTTTCCTCATACAATGTATTTTTAAAATCATCTGTTAACGGAATCTGCTTCTTTGTCCATTGATAACCCCAAAGCGCATTAACTAATAACCCCCAGTTTTGGTTGTTTTTTAATCTATCCCAAATCATATCTCCTTGACCACTTCCCCGTCTTGCCTGTCTAAATTCACTTTGCAAAATAGACAATCCAGCGGGTGTTCCTACTAAAATAACTGGAACTCCAATTGTATTTACTAGTGTTACAAAAAAGTTCAGCATCTTTTTATCACCACCACTTTTGGCTTCACTTAAATGCTGAATCTCGTCAATGACTAAAACACCCAGTCCTGTATTTCTCGCTATTTGTGACATAATCACTAACATATCATTTATTGTCTTTCTACCTAGCCCAAATTTTTTGTGATACTCTGTTCCCAACAAATCGTCTACCTTACGGAAAAATTCCAATGCTAGTCCTCTCAAGGACGAATCAAATGGACAATCGAGTTTAAGCCATGCAAGTTGATACATACTGAAATTCATTCCGTTATAGTCTTTGTGAACAATAACTTGTGGGTATAAGGACAAAATTCTATTTATAGCAGTTGTTTTCCCCATGCCACTCACGCCTATTATTGTAAAACCTGCTGCAGTCGTTCTAAATACACTGTTATTGCTTAATTCACTTTGCAATCCTTTGATGTTTCGATGTCCTTCCTGCAAGCCCTGTGCATACCCGACTCGAAAGGGATTCCTTGCCAAATATCCCTGACGAATTACTCTGGAAATTCTACTTTCCAAATCCAAGTGTATCCATAACGGTTGAAAGCATTGAAATAATCTTTGAACCAAATGAATGCGATAATGTTTATCTAGCATTCTTTCTTTTGAGTTGTATTCGGCATATATAGCCATTTTTTCAATGGCTTCCTCTGTAGAGAGAATAGTAGGAAGTGCTTCAATGAAAGGATTGCCACTGTATTCCTCGATAACCTGTTCTCCGTATTCAGCAATAATAGCATCACAACCATTTGGAATGATAACTCTATTCATCTTTTTTATTTAAAGCCTCCTTTTGCTTTCTCAACAGCAAATCAAACCCTGTATCCCCCATAAATACGTTACTATCAGATTGATTAAAAGGAACAACCTTAGAGTTTTCTATATTAACTTGATTTAATTCAAAGGCCTCTTCTTCACGCTGAATCATTTTTTCAACAGCACGATTATCC
>NZ_BAUW01000108.1 GCF_000517385.1 Mesobacillus boroniphilus JCM 21738
TTATAAATCGAGATTCCAGAGCTTTGGGTCACCAGAGGAAATAGCGAGAGCACCGGCGCTTAAACCATTAAGAATATCTTCCTTATTACTGATCAGCCCACCAGCAATGATTGGCAATGTGGTCATTCTTGTCAGCTTATCAATGACAGAAGGCATCAGACCAGGAAGAATTTCAATCGCATCAGGCTTACAATTATGTGCGATTTCGATACCTTTGACGAGAGCATTTCGGTCGATCAGAAAAAGGCGCTGAATCGTCATCAAACCTTCTTCCTTTGCATATTTAATCAGGTTGCTTTTTGTTGTGATGATTCCGGCGGGCTTCCAGATTTCTGCTATGTATTTAATCGCACTTTTCGTATTGGACAGTCCATCGATGAAATCAATATGTATGAAAGTCGTTTTTCCTGCTGCCTTCAGTTTCTTCAGGTATCCATCCATCGTAATTAAATTCCCAGTAAGGATGAACACAATGTTGGAGTTGGACTGAGCCGCCTTTTCCAAATCAGTTTCTTCTTTGATGGATGCAATTACTTGCGATTGGACAATGTCGATTATGTTTTGTTTCATCTACTAGCACCCCTTAAGGTTGTCTGAATATTCAATCTTAATTATATCATAAAATAGACAAAGGGACTGTAATGTGCAGCCTTCCAGAGACGAAATAAAAAGTGTGAGAAGAGCAGATTAATTAGAAAGGAGTATAAGTACTATAGAGTTAGCCCTGCACCTAGAGTGATTGAAAGACTTTAAAAAGGGAAGCTGAAGTTGCCTGCTATGACCCTTGTGCACCATAATACCGTGAGCATGGAAAAGTCTAAAAAGGTATATTATAATTAACAGTAGATTTTATTGAAATAGCTGACCAGCCAATACAATGGTAGGTTAGCAATCAGTACAAAACATGCTAAGGAATACGAAAAATGATATGATGCATGTGAAAAGTCGCAAAAAGAATTATTATGAGGAGAGATTATTATGAGTCTGAGATATGCATCATTGGTTGTGGAAGAATTTCACCTAATCATATTGCTGCTGCAATGGAAAATGAACTTGATATTGTTGCTTTATGTGATGTAGTTCCGGAAAATATCGATGATAAAATTTCGAAATTCAACCTTCCGGATACTGTTGCGAAATACACTGACTATAAAGAGATGCTAGAAAAAGAAAAACCTGAGTTAATCGCAATATGTACTGAAAGTGGGAACCATGCATCTATAGCTTTGGATTGTATCGAAGCTGATGCTAATCTTATCATTGAAAAACCAATTGCACTCTCACTTGAAGACGCTGACCAAATCATTGCAAAGGCTAAAGAAAAAAATGTGAAGGTGAGCGCATGCCACCAAAATCGTTTTAATAAATCAATTCTAAAAATTAGAGAAGCTGTAGAACAAGAACGCTTTGGCAGACTGCTTCATGGTACGGCTCATATTCGCTGGAACAGGGGAGAAGATTACTATACTCAAGCTCCTTGGCGTGGAACCTGGAAACAAGATGGCGGAGCACTTATGAATCAGTGTATTCATAATATCGATTTATTACGTTGGATGATGGGTGACGAAATTGTTGAGGTTGTCGGAATGACAGATAACTTAAAGCATGGTTTCATTGAAGCAGAAGACTTAGGGTTGGCATTAATCAAATTTGCTAATGGCAGCTACGGAGTTGTTGAAGGAACAACAAACATCTTTCCTCAGAATTTAGAGGAAACATTGTATATTTTCGGAGATAAAGGTACAGTCAAGGCTGGTGGGAAATCCGTAAATATAATTGAAGAATGGCTTTTTGCTGATAATCTTGATAATGCGGAAGAAGTTAAAGAGACGTATCAGGAGAATCCACCTACTGTATATGGATTCGGACACAATCCTCTATATGCTGATGTTATTGATGCTATTAAGAATGATAGGGAACCATATGTTACAGCAGAAGATGGAAGAAGAGCATTGGAGCTTGTCCTGGCTATCTATAAATCAGCTGCTGAAGGAAAAAGCGTGAAACTTCCACTCGAAAGGACTAGCACTCTGGATTTCCAAGGAAGGTTTGATCGATAAGCTTTGTTTCAATGAGCCAAAGGGATGGTTCATAAAACAGACAATCTGAATTTTTTTGTACGAAAAAGGGTACGATGAGCAGTTTTTTTACTGCTCATCGTGCCCTTTTAATTTTTGTTCTTCCAATGGGACATGGGGACGGTTGGAAGGTTCTCATGTCCCAGTTGGGATTTGAAATAAAAGTATGAGGCATGAACTGAGCCTTATGCTTCTTGCTTTTTTACCTGCCCACTTCCTGTGACTGGGAACATGAATCAGCCAATTTTTATTTTAATCAAACGTTTGATTAAAAAGGAATTTCTAATACACGCAAAATATACTATTTTTATAGTAATTATTTCCAAGTTATAGTTAAATTAGAAATGTGAAACTTTTAATGTAGATCGGAGAGGGAAAATGATGAAATTTGTTAGTTTTATATTGATGGCACTACTAATATTTCAAAGTGCATTTGCATTAAGCACAAGTGCCAGTGGGGTAAATGGTATTGACTCCTTTGTAAAGTCTTCTGTCAAAACTTATCCCAATATCTCAGTTTACTATGAGAATCTGGTTACGGGAGAGAAGTATTCCTATCAATCTTCAAGAATAAGACCTGCTGCCAGTACTATTAAACTGCCGTTGGTGTTATATGTATATGACTTGGCTTCTAAAGGGAAAATTGACTTGAATGAGAAACTAACATACCGTTCCCATCATTATTACGGAGGAAGCGGGGTAATACAAAGGGATCGAGTAGGTACTTCTTATACGATTCGTGATTTACTGAAAAAAAGTATTATGTATTCTGATAATATTGCATTTATTATGCTTCGAGAGAGGGTTGGGAAGAGCAATTTTATTCATTATGCAAAATCATTGGGCGGTAAAACGGTCTATCCTTCTGGAAGGAATGTTACAACATCAGATGACTTGTCGGTATATGTAAAGCAGTTATGGAGTTTTGCCAAAAAGAATCCCCAGTATGGAAATGAGCTAGTAAAACTCCTTTCAAATACAGTGTATAAGGAAACGAAAGCTCCTGGGCTGCCGGCAAACAAGGTTGTCCATAAGGTAGGATATATACCGAAGGATTTAATTTATAATGATGCTGCCCTTATTTTAGACGATCAGCCATATATTCTTGTTGTCATGACAAGTGGAATTCCTGTGAAAAGAGACGTTAAATTCATCTCTTCTTTAGCTGAAGCAGTCCATAATCATCATATCAATTCGTCTATTAATCTCTTTATTAAACACCTGGCTAGTGCAGAGTTGGCAAGTTCAAAACTATATAGGAAGATTTCTGTTGATTATGAAGGAAAAGTAACGGTAAAGCCTTACGACGCCTATAATGAGACAGGTAAGAATCTGACCATGGCTAAAAAAGTATATACCAAACTATCAGAGGCGCAAAAGAAAGCTTATTCATCAAAACTAAAGAATATCGAGCTGACAAGAGAGCGGGCAATGTTCTTCATAGATGGAATCTCAGCTGGAGAAAAGCTAGAGGTTAATAGACAAGAATTAGAAGGATTCAAGAATGCAGGAAACCTTGATAACATGGAGGCTTCTTACCATTCACTTTCTGCCCTTATTAAACATCAGGCCCAGTTTTTATATAAAATTTATGGTAAAACAACTCGGAATGCTGTACTTGTCCAGTATAAAGGTCCAGCAGAAACTCTAATCGAGGATACAAAGATGGCAGTCACGTTAAGTATGGTGCTTAACCGGATAATAATAAATCTAGCAAGCCAAAATAATACTGATTTAGAACTGAACAAAAATTATTATGAAGAGAACATCTCCTTAGTTACAGACCCGGTATTGAGGGAGGCATTACAAAAGAAGTATGAATCAGTTTTTAGTCAAACTGATAACTATTGATAATCATTCTCTAGTGTTTTAAGAGTTGAATCTTTCAATTGCCTTTTCAACATTGTAAATGAGACTATTATTGTTTTACGGATTCTACGAAAGCCCAGAGCAAAACTCTGGGCTTTTAGTGTATTCATTGTAAGACGCAATTTCATTTGAATTTAGATTTTATATTGATAGAACTAGCATCTCGTTACTATAGAGAATTTTATGCATAGGAGTCCTTCCTCCAATCTTAAACACATAATTACTCAAAAATCACAAGTAGGTAATTACAATTATGGTAAAAATATCCCTAGAGTTTTAACAATTATATATAATACTAATATACTAATTAAAAGGAGTTTTGTATGGTGATAAAAGTACTAATCCACTTGCTTGTTCTCCTAGTTTTGCTTGGTGGATTTAATCTGCAGGCAAGTGCGGCTGGAGAGTGTGATGCCTTCAGAGAAGCAACAAAAATTTGGTGGGATGGCATTGAGCTTAAGAAAGGGCAAATCGGAAGGCTAGAAATTGAGAAGGATACCGTGTTATTTAAGCTGGATGGAAACAAAAAAACCTTATCAAGAACATTGAAAAAAGAGAGTTTTATCGTATTTATGCCTTTAAACCATGAATGCTGAGTGTCGGAGGGGGCTATTATGTAGACCGCGATGAAAAAGTTACTTATGAGACACCTAGCAAAGCAAAACTAAAAGCGGTTGAATGTGTAAATGATCGCTTTGTGAACTTGGGTTCGCAAATACATAATACGATTGCCATAACAGGAGCTGCCGGTCATGCTCCAGATGGCACTGCTCTCATGTACGTCCTGCTTCAGGGGGAACCGGCCAAATTTGTGGCAATAGATATTGTCAAAAATAAAGTCTGGGATGAAAAGACTTTAAAATGGTCTACGAGTGCATGGGCTATGACTGTAGATAGCGGGGGTACCGTATGGATTGGCGGAACGCCGAGTGAACATTTATTCCAATATAATCCGAAAACAAAATCACTAATAGATAAGGGGAAGGCCACTGTGAAGGGAACTTCCATTCATGATCTGGAAGTAACAGGTGGCGGAGTGGTTTTGGGAAGCACCTCCCCAAATGGCAGTGTGTTTAAATATGAAGCAGGAAAAGGGTTCACAGACCTGGGGCAGGTCTTACCAGGGAAACATTTAGCGAGAAGCCTTGCCTATAACGAAGAAACCAATACTTTATTTGCCGGGGTGGGTGCTAAAGCCCAGCTGGTAGCATGGGACATGACGACAAATAAAAAACAGAGCATTCTTCCTGAAAAGTACCAGGGAGAGACATCCGTCTATGATTTAGATGAAGTAGATGGATTGCTTTTCGCCAAGCTTGAACCAAGCAAAAAAATCCTTGTGTTTGACAGCATCACACTGGCTTTTAAGAAAGAGATTCCGGCTAGTTCGCGTGGAGTTTCCCAGGTGAGTCCTGGTGAGGAAGCTGTCTACTATTCTCATGGCTATGCACTTCATAAGTATGATTTGGACAGCGGGAATATAAGCAATATACCCGGCACTTTAAAAGGTACGGAGGCTGTATCGATTGATGTTATTAATCTCAATCATTCGGAATTCCCTGGCTCTTCAGTAGTTGGTTTGCTTGGAAATTCAGGAACATACTTAATGTATAATCCAGCCACAGAAAAGCTGCAGGTGAATAAATTGAATCTACCGCAGCAGTCGATTCCGATCTACAATATTGAGCGCGGACCACGCGACCAGATTATCTCAAATGGATTTGTTTCTGGTCAAGTAAATGCGTTTAATCCAGAGACGAAGGAAACAAATGAACTATTGAAGGTTGGCTAGGCTGAATCAATGGTCACGCTAAATGACAAGCTCTATCTAGGCGTATACCCGGGGGCTTCATTATATGAATATAATCCTTCTAAAGCTATACCTGGGGAGAAATTGCTTTTGCCGTAGGAAACGGACAGGATCGGATTGTGGCAATGGCCGCTGATGAAGTGTCTAAGAGTTTGTTTATGGGAACTCATCCAAAGAATGGTGAAATTGGCGGTGTATTAGTGTTTTACAATCCTGCGACGAAAAACAAATTAATTCGCAGGAACATAGTGCCAGAACAGAGTGTTGTATCACTTGCTTCAAGCGGTGGATATACTTATGGAGGCACAACCATTTTCAGTAATGGGAAGAATGAATCGAGAAAAACAGCTGTCTTCTTCCGATTGAGAAGTAACAGTCCGAATGGAAAAATCGAATAAATACCGCTTCCGTTAACAAAGCCAAGAATGATCCATAGCCTGCCTGGCAACAGCTCCGAACGGCACTATTTGGGACTTTCAGATGGAAACCTGTTTTCTTACGACCCTAAAACGAAAAAAATAAAAACGATTAACATTACCCCGACCACAAGCGGACGATTTAAAAATGGCACTCTTGTGATTGGCAAAGGTGGAGTGCCTATGGAACGGTTGAACAAAAGCTTTTTTTAGTTAACCCAATGACAATGAAAAAGACCATCTATCCAGGCGTCACTGCTTCAGATATTACGATGGATAACAGCGGGAATATATACTTTAAGGATGGCGCGGAGTTGTGAAGGTTTAAATAGGAATTTACCGAAGTAATATAGGAATTAGTCAAACTAATAAGCAAAACACTGGGGAACCCTAAGAAAATGGGTTACCTAAAAGGGCCAGGCCCCTACTTTAGTAGGGGCCTGGCCCTTGTTGATTTAATTAGTTGTGTTAGAAACCTTTATGGTTGTCTGGGGTTTCCAGTGGTTTTTCTGGGATTCTTTTATTTTTGGTACTGTTAAAATATATTGATTGTATGGAAGCAATTGAATAAGTTTAACAACGGCAATTGTCAATGCAAGGACAATCATAAAAGTTATTGGAAATAGTGTTGTTTTCCAAATAAACTGGGGTGCTATTGTTTGTACAATATATAAAACAAAAGGATGGACAAGATAGATAGCCATAGACAACGTACCCACCTTTGTTAGGAACCGGTTTAAAAACCGGATTTTCATAATGTCTTCACTTATGCCCAATATGAATAATGTGATAATAGGAATGTTCACTAGATTGGTAGCTCTATTGGATGGTACTGATCCAATTATTTTATATTCTAGTACTGCCAACGCAGTTAAAATAAGAACGCTTAATCCAAGGACAATCTTGTTTTTCTGTGAGAATTTTATTAATCCTTCCCAATTATAAGCCAGGAACCCACCAAAAATAAAAAAGAATATCCAACTTGGCAAGAATGCTCTTTGGCTTAATAAGACCTTTAAGATACCTTCGGTTTGTCCTGGTGCATAAAATTTTAGGATATATAAGTTTGTTAAGGCGGCCAGGAATAAGAGCAGTATCCAACTCTTTTTTGATCGAATTAGCTGTAACAGAGGAAAAATCAAATAAAACTGAAATACAATCGACATAAAATAAAGGTGATAAAAAGAGTCCCCGAAAGCAAAGTTAATTAAAAATACTAAATAACCTTCTTCGAACGGCTGAATATTTTGAGCAAGTATCATAAAGGATAAATAAAACCCACTCCACAGAAAAAATGGTATACCAATTTTCGTGAAACGGCTCGATACAAATCTTTTAAAATAAAATCCTTTAATTATCGTTTGGTAAAAAAGGAGAAACCCACTGATAACCGCAAACATTGGAGTACCGAAGCGGCTAATTTGGTTAATAAACAGTGTTATCTCATTATACTTCTGGTCATGTTGGTAATAATAAGCAGCTGAAACATGAACCAGCAGTACCATTAAACTAGCAATTGCTCTTATATAATGTACTTCGTATATGTGATTGCGCTGTTTTCCCAACTTTACCACTTCCCTTTAATAATGTTAAAGATATAGTTAGTTACTTAAACATCATAAGAGAAAGGGAAGAGTTTTTCTTGAATGTTACTATAATTTAATCAAAACGTATTATTTTATTAATATATTAAATATATTAAATCGGAAATTAGTTTATGGGGATTTTTATCTATTTATAATACATAAAATGTTATTTGATGAATAGCTTTAACCGGCATTTGAAATCTTGGAGGTAATGCAAAAATCCCAACAATGTTTTGTTGGGATTTTGAAACTTATATTTGGCTTGCAAGTACAGTTACAAATGCACTTATGATGACTGTTACGAGAAGTAAAGAAGCATAAAGAACAATCTTGTTTCTTTTTTTCTTTCTTTGTTTCTCCTCGGGTGTTAGCCAATAATAGTTCGACATCAAATCTATCTCCTTTTTTATTGATGGCAGCTGGCTGGCTTTGTCATTGACAGAGGCCCCTCTAGCTTTGCGTCATCACTTTTCAGTGATTTTGCCCATAAGAATTATCGGCTTTTTTATTATAACTTTCAATTATTATTTTGTCGCGAATTGTCGTAATTTTTTCAATAAATTTCTTTGCTTTATCTTAACTCATTAAAATGGCATCAACAAATACAGAAACGAATACAGAATCAAATACAGAAACGAACACTGAACAAGTGACACCTAGCTAAAAATAAAAAACCTTGGGCAGATTAAATCATACCCAAGGTTTTTATTAATTTAACTCAAGATGAGCCTTAAGTTTTTCTTGAATTCGTTGTTTTTCAAATTCATCAACTTGTAAATAATAAATCCCATCAATTTTGCTTCCGCTTCCCTTGATTGCCATTTGTTCTATGTTAGCTCCAGCGGATTTATATTTACTTTGTATTTCCACCATTTCATTGAATGTAAAATTCGTTTTAATATTTGTACTTAAAGCTGAAAAGATTTCATTGTAATTTGTCAAAGAAGAAAGGCTGGCGCCTTCTTTTATGACCGCTTGAATGATTTGGCGCTGTCTCTGCTGACGGCCAAAATCACCACGCGGATCTTCGTAACGCATTCGTGAGTAACTTAAAGCCTTTTTCCCGTTAAGAGTGATGTTTCCTTTTGGGAAATGTGTTCCTTCATAGGTGAAATCAAGATCGTTATTAACCGTAACTCCTCCGACCGAATCCACTATATCCTTAAAACCCTCCATATTGATTTGCATATAATAATCAACTGGTATGTCTAAGAAGTTTTCAACCGTATTCATTGACATTTCTACTCCGCCAAAAGCATATGCATGATTAATTTTATCCTGGAAACCTTTCCCGACTATTTCAGTTCTTGTATCCCGGGGGATACTTAGCATTTTTACCGAATTAAGATTAGGATTCACGGTTAAAACAATCATTGTATCAGATCGCCCGCGATCACCTTCTCGCTCATCTACCCCGAGCATCAAAACAGAGAAGGTTCTTTTTTATCCAGGGTAACTTCATCGGTCCGTTTATCTGATTTTTCGCGGCTAATCGGCTCATGCATCGTATCAACTGCTTTATTTAAAGATTGGTAAACAGAAAATGCATAAGCGCCTACAGCTGCAATTATTAATAAGAATATAATTAGGACTATTTTCTTCCAGCCCTTTTTCTTCTTATGTTGTTCGCGTTTCATATCATATACCTCCGTTAGTGGAAAAAGCACGTATACTCAAGAATAGCAAATGTTATGGAAATTGGCTATATGGATTTCTAGGAAAAATGACATAGTTCATGTCAAAAAAAATTAAGCTGTGTTAAATGTAATGTTGATATTTGTATATTAAGTACAAATGATCCGGAAAATTAATAAAGATGAAGGAAGGGATAGCAATGAAATTAGCTAGTAGGTTCAGTACAGACTCAACAGCATTGGGTGAGTTTCCTCCAAACATCATTAGTACAATCAATTCATGGTAAAGACCATTTTTAAAGGAAATTGCCGAGGGCAAAGATAAGAAGAGATTTGTATGCCATAATTGCAAGATTTGTAAAGTGTTTAGAGTTGTTACATACAAAACAACAGTAGACTGTAATGTCCTACGCTAATCAAAAGAGTGTTTAACACGATCGTAAGTCTGATGGAAAAGTTCGTGTGAAAAAAAAGGATATATCATTTTTAAAACGTCAATAACTTCCATACGCTGGCTGAAAGTAACGAGGTAGCTTCAGTATATTAGGAGCATTATTTGGCATGATTTCGTTTTTTTTGAAATAGAGGGATTTGAAGGCTCTGTGAAGAATTTGAAAAGCGGGATGACTATATCTTGTTTGTACCTGGGAAATGAGACAAAGATTATCCCGTTCACCGTATAATTTCATTTTTTTGTGGAGGTTTTATTATGTTTACCGTCGATATCTATATTGGTTCTATTAAAGCCAGCCTTGAGAAACAATCTGATTTGTTGGTGAGAAATCTTAAAAGTATCTCTGAATACAACTTCTCAACTGATATAGATTTATTGGATTTTTCTGCATTCATTGAACCTACGAGGTTCGAAATATCAATAACAATGTTCACAATGGATAAAGAAGCCAATGAAGTTTTCTATGAAGGAAATGACGCCACGGTTTTTGCTGGTAGTGAGGAGATACTCCCAGAGGTCGAATATTATCAGTTAAACGACAATCAGTTAGATGATTTTTTTGAGTTTTATGAGCAAAATGAAGAGATATTAGTTCCACAAGAACAAAAAGTTTTTACAGAGTGGTTTAGTCAATGTTGGCAAGAAGCAGGCGGAACTTCATTGAATTTACCATCGTATTTTGTTTTTCAGGATGATTATAAATCATATGATTTAAAGAATAATCAATGGATTGATGATGAAGAAAAGCGGTCATAAACATTGAAGAATGCCTATTTTTCAAGGCATTCTTTTGTGCGCTTGGCAGCGCTCTTCTCTAATGGGTGAAAGTCCCTA
>NZ_BAUW01000107.1 GCF_000517385.1 Mesobacillus boroniphilus JCM 21738
CTTGCGCTTTTTGTTCTTTTTTAAAATAATCATCAGACTTTAGACCTGGTCATTAAGTCCTTTTTTTTTCCGATTAGGAAGAAAAAGTAATTTCAAATATAGTAATATATTCTCTTATTTCAGAAAATTTAGCATGTTAAGATTTTTATAGTTATTTCGTAGGACGAAAGGAGAAAGAAGATGAAATCGAAAATACTATCGATCTTAACAACAGGAGCAATGGCACTTTCACTGTTTGCACCAGTAGCAGCGGTACCTGAAGCCGATGCCGCTACGACAGCAAATTGGGATATTGAAAGATACGGAGACAGAGTGGACATTGATGGCCGTCTTGATCAGCTTTCAAAGGATGAAGAATTTTTAAAGAAGGCAGAGCAGTCAATCAAAGAACAAGCAAAAGGAATTCAGTTCGGTGAAACAGCTGGGTCAGAAAGCGGTTCTGCTGACAGCACTTTTACTAATGATGGTGGAACGAAGAAATTTTTGAACAGAAACTTGAAATTCAAAGATTTCACCCTTCGCAGTGTGGGTGAAAACGTTGAAATTTGGGTAGCCAATGATTTAGGCTTCAAAACTGACGATCCAAGACCGGCACACGTTGTTACTCAAGAACAAGTGGACAAACTTCGCGATGAGTTTGACAGCAATATATATCCAAAGGCAACCGAATTCTTCGGTACACCTGATGTGCATGATGGGTCAAAATCACCTTTAGCGGCTTGGGGCAATGTTCCAAAAGGCTACTATGAGGGCAGTGATAAAGTCATCATGCTGGTAGACAACATTCAGGATGATAACTACAACGATCCAAACTATCCATTCTTTGTTGCCGGATTCTACTGGCAGACGCTAGAAAATTATATTGACCGCAACATCATAACAATCGATACAAACAGCTGGGAACTCGCCTGGAAAGCACGTTCTTCGGTACAACGATCCATGAACTGCAGCACTTGATCCATGCCGATAATGACTCTGCTGAAGAAACATGGATCAATGAAGGGATGTCTACATTCTCTGAATATCTTGGCGGATATGGACATGATGATCGTTCAATCAACTTCTATCTTGACCACCCAGAAAATTCACTAGTGAACTGGGATGACCACCGCTCAGCAACAACTGGTCCAGAAACGATTGCGGATTACGGCCAGGTTTATCTTTTCACACTTTATATGAATGACAAATTTGGCAAAGAGTTTATTCGTGACCTTGCTACAAGCGATGTAGTGGGCATCGATGGGGTCAATAAAACACTTGCTAAGCATGGATATACAGAAGATTTCACTCAGGTATATCAGAACTTTATTACGGCTCTTGCCCTCGACAGCAACCAGCCTGGCGAAGGCGTATATAACTTTGACAGCATTGACCTTCGTGATCTTGCAGTGGACAACGAGGGTACCAAGCGTGGCTATACAGTGGATTATGAAGGCGCACTAAAATTTGAAAAAGACGGCGTTCCAGCATGGGGCGGGGATTTCAAGAAGCTTGAATTCCAGGATAAAATCGATGGCATTTCCTTTGATGGTGTCGACTTCCTGCCAACCTTATGGCAAGTAGCGGCAGATCCAACAGATGAAACGAACAAAGTGCTTTGGGGCAACCAGGGTGATGAAGCAGACAATACATTGATTTTTGAAGCGGATCTTTCAAATGTAACAGACGCAACTTTGAATTTCGATCATTATCTTGATATTGAAGAACATTGGGATTTTGGTGTTGTCCAGGTTTCAACTGACGGCGGACAGACATGGACAAGCCTTGCTAATGAAAACACTACATCTGAGGTAGTCGAAGAGGGCTATCCTAAGATCAAGGAAAACGTACCTGGATTTACTGGTCACAGTGAAGGATGGACAAATGAAACATTTGATCTAAGCGAATATGCAGGACAGAAAGTTCTTGTATCTTTCCGTTACCTGACTGACTGGGGCTATAACGACTCTGGCTGGTTCATTGATAACGTTTCAATCCCGGAAATCGGCTTCAGCCAGGACGGTTCATCAACTGATGCGTTCACGTCCATGAACGAGATTTTAGGGAAGTACGTAGAGTACACAGTAACGTTCCTTAATGAAAAACAAGCTGCTGGCAAAAAGCCAGTTTACAAGGTAGTGACTGTCGATCCGTTCAATGTGACCGAAGAGGATGCTCTCCAGCTAAGACAGCTATTCATGGATGGCAAGAACTATATGATCACAAGCTATGCTGCACCTGCAGATGATAAAAATCCAGTAGACTTCAGCTATGAAGTTCAATTACAGGAAAAGAAATTAAAGAAATAAAATGAAAGCTGCGGCCATATGGTCGCAGCTTTTATCATCTATTAAATGCGCGGAGAGGCATGATTCAATATCATGCCTTAACGTGCTTGAACACATTCACCAAGAACAGAATGCCTCCGAGAACGATGACTAGTGACCCAAGGATGGCAAAAACGGTGAAAATGACTCCCCCTTCCAACATGGATAAAGTAATCCCGCCCTGCATGACCGGTACCCCGATGTTGTGCAACCAGAAATGCGTAGAGGCTAGCTTGCTGTTCCCTGCTGCAGGAAAAAGATAATAAATTGTTCCGAACAGGGCCATCGATACCCAGCCAAGCAGATTTAGATGGGCATGCACCGAGGTCAATGTGAAGTCATGCGCGATCCCCATAACAATTCCTAGAATAATAGCAATGACAAAATAGACCGCAGCGACCTTGAAAAATCGTATGCTCATAAATGTTTCCTCCTTCCTAATTTAGTTCTTTTAGATTATATTAGTTTTCTGAAAATTTATAACTTATGTACTAACTAAATAGGTGAAAAAGTTTTTCGCCAGATTATAATAGTAAAATAATAATAAGTTCAGGAGGACACAAAAATATCACCTTTGGTTTTATCATTTTTGCGGGAATTCATGATATAATAGTGCAAACGTTTGTACAACTTCTAAAAGGAGATAAAAGCTATGAAAAGATTATTTGGGATTGATAGCTGGAAGATCGTCGAAACGGACTTGCATAGAGAAGATTTCCGCCTTGCAGAAAGCATCACGAGTCTCGGAAATGGACATATGGGCATGCGCGGAAACTTTGAGGAAACTTATACAGGAGACTTCCATCGCGGCTCATATATTGCAGGCGTCTGGTTTCCGGATAAAACGCGTGTAGGATGGTGGAAAAATGGCTATCCGCACTATTTTGGCAAGGTCATTAACTCAACGAACTTTATCGGCATAAAAGTATTTGTTGACGGAGAGGAACTAGACCTTTACAAAGCAGAAGTGAAGGATTACTACCGTGAGCTTGATATGCAGCATGGTGTCTTGACAAGGAAATTCACAGTCATCCAGGACGGCAAGGAAACTGAAGTGGAAGCAATCCGATTCCTGTCGGTTGCTGATAAAGAACTGGCTGCTATCAAGTATTCAGTTACTGCCAAGAACTATAATGGAAACGTTACCTTTGTTCCTTATCTTGATGGAGACGTGCGCAACGAAGATTCTAACTATGATGAAGACTTCTGGTATGAAATTAGCAGGGATGCTTCAGAACATAATGGCAGTCTTGTAATGAAAACAAAAGACAACCCATTCGGTACTCCGACTTTCCAGGTGGCAACAACTATGCAAACGGTTGTCGAAGGAAATATAGCTAAGGTTGAAGTCAATGAACAAGAAGAATACGTAGATAATGTGATTGAAGTTAAGGCTGAGCAGGGGCAAACTGTAACCCTTTTCAAGTATATTGCTGTAACAACAGACCGTGACTATGAAGCTGGCGAGCTTGTTTCTAAAGGCCGAGAAGTCCTAGGTCGTTCTATTGAAAAAGGCTTTGATCAACTGTTGGAAGAGCACAGAAATGGCTGGCTAAGCCGCTGGGAAATCGCTGATGTTGAGATTGCAGGCGATGATGAAGCACAGCAGGGAATCCGTTTCAACCTGTTCCAGCTGTTCTCAACTTATTATGGCGAGGATTCACGCTTGAACATTGGACCTAAAGGTTTTACAGGTGAAAAGTACGGCGGTGCGACTTACTGGGATACAGAAGCATACGCAATTCCATTATACTTGTCTACTGCAGAATCAGATGTTGCCCGCAACCTGTTGATTTATCGCCACAACCAGCTTGATGGCGCATACCACAACGCGAAGCAGCAGGGACTTAACGGTGCGCTTTACCCAATGGTTACTTTTACAGGCGTCGAATGCCACAATGAGTGGGAAATCACGTTCGAAGAGATCCACCGTAACGGTGCGATTGCTTATGCGATTTATAACTATGTGAACTATACTGGAGATCAAGATTATCTTCATGAATATGGAATCGATGTGCTTGCCGGCATCTCCCGCTTCTGGGCAGACCGCGTCCACTTCAATAAGTCCAAGAACGTCTACATGATGCATGGTGTAACAGGACCGAACGAATACGAAAACAATGTCAACAATAACTGGTACACCAACCGTATTGCTGTCTGGACACTTCGCTACACGCTTGAAGTCATCGAATCCTTGAAGCAAAACGGCCATGATGCCCGCCTCACAGGCCTGGGATTCTCAGATGATGAGCTTGCGAAATGGCAGGACATCATTGAAAAAATGTACTTCCCGTACGATGAAGAAAAAGGTGTATTCGTCCAGCACGATACATTCCTTGATAAAGACCTGATGACTGTTGATGAGCTTTCAGCTGAAGACCGCCCGATCAACCAGAACTGGTCATGGGATAAAATCCTGCGCAGCTGCTTCATCAAACAGGCAGATGTTCTTCAAGGATTGTACTTCTTCAATCATGAGTTCACAGAAGAAGAGAAGCGCCGCAACTTCGAATTCTATGAGCCTATGACAGTCCATGAGTCATCACTGTCTCCAAGTATCCACGCAGTACTTGCTGCAGAGCTTGGCATGGAAGAGAAGGCATACGAAATGTACAACCGCACGGCGCGCCTTGACCTTGATAACTACAATAACGATACAGAAGACGGACTGCACATCACAAGCATGACAGGTGCATGGCTGGGTATCGTCCAGGGCTTTGCGGGCATGCGTACGGCTGAAGCACATTATCATTTGCGCCATTCATCCCTAAAGCGTGGAACCAGTATAGCTTCAACATCATCTACCGCGACCACTATATCAAGGTAGAAGTAAACCAGGAAAACGTCGTCCTCACACAGCAAGGCCCAGAACTTGCAATGAAGCTTTACGGCGAGGAAGTCACAATTCCAGCAGAAGGCGAGCTAACTGTAAAATTAAAATAAAGAAGCTGAGAGATCTTTGGGGAAGCCTGAAGGTCTCTCTCATTACTGCGACCCCGCGGCACCATATCGCGGCTTTAATGGACATTTTGAAGCGTGAATGGACTCGAAATGTCCAAGAAGCATGTTTTAATGGACATTTTGGAGTGCGGATGGATCTGAAATGTCTAATAAACAGGATTTAATAGACATTTTGAAGCAACAATGAAGTCGAAATGTCTAAAATCACAACAAAATGTGGACCGTGAAGTTATGAGAACGATCCATGAAAGGAGTTTGACCATGACAAGACCACTAAATGCGTTTATTTTTGACCTTGATGGGGTCATTACTGATACTGCTGAATATCATTTTTTAGCTTGGAAAGCGCTGGCTGAGGATTTGGGCATTACTTTTACCCGTGAGGATAACGAGGAATTGAAGGGCGTCTCCAGGATGGATTCCCTCGAGAAAATTCTGGAGCTTGGCGGCCGTACGGGGGACTTCACGGCTGAGGAAAAAGATGCATTGGCTGATAAGAAAAATGATCATTACCTTTCGCTTATCCAGAACATCACTCCCGCTGATCTTTTACCGGCGATCAAAGAGCTGATTGCGGATATTAAGGCAAAGGGACTTAAGCTGGGACTCGCTTCTGCAAGCAAGAACGCGTTCACCGTGATGGAGTCGCTTGGAATGAAATCCGAGTTCGATATCATCGTCGATGCGAAGACCGTCGTGAACGGCAAGCCGCATCCGGAAGTTTTCCTGCACGCAGCGGAAATGCTTGGTGTAGAGCCAGAAGCATGCATTGGTGTCGAGGATGCAGCGGCAGGCGTACAGGCCATTAAATCAGCGGGAATGTTCGCTGTTGCCGTCGGGCCAAAGGAAAGCTTCGAGAATGCTGATATTGTCTATGCGAGCACGTCTGAGCTTTCTTTGGAAAAGATTTTAGAAGTATACAACGCTTAATAGGCTTCGAATCCGGTCGCGGATGTGCGGCCGGGTTTTTTACTTAATAGGAAATTATAAAATATTTTCAATGTGGATAACTATCCAGGTTTTCTTAATCCAGCTCCAGCGCCTAGCCCCTCGAGACGTTTCGGTCCGCCCGATGAAGTCAAAGAGCGACTTCACCGGTCGGCCCTCCAGCGCTTGTCGGGGCTGAACGAGGCGCTTGCGCTTTTTGTTCCTTTTTTTGGATGAATGGGAGATTATTTAGCTTGAGTGAGAGATTACTTGCTTCTATCGAGAGATTTTTTCGATTCATCGAGTGAATACTACACTTTATTGAGAGATTAACCGTATTGATCGAGAGATTATTTTTATTCAGCATTAAAAAAGCGATCACTCAGGGAGTGACCGCTGCAATTCATGGTAAAAAACATCTGGTTCGTCAGGTTTGTTTCTTCGGCTTTTCGAATGTTGATAAGAAAGAACGAATTTCGGCCGGCCACTGTTTTATAGTCTTTCAGCAGTTTTGGAAGCCTTGTGATGACGGTGTAGGCAATAAAGAGTTCAAACAAGATGAAGGCTCCTTCTGAAACCATCAGCAGGTATGGAAGGAAGGGATAGTTGGATAAATGCTGCGGGACAATGAAGGCTGCGGCAAATCTAGCAAATATGACGATTCCCATATATTTCAGCGAATATCTTTTGCGGATGATCATGAAGTATGTCAAGAGAGGCAAATTGATTAATAGGTCCAGTAGTGAACCGACGACAGCGTCCTCCGGTATTGGCCCGAACATCGGTGTACGGTAAAGAATGTAATTCGTTGCTAAAATCAAAGAGGCTAAAATTACATAAAGCAGTAATCTTGGTTTTTTCGCGACTGTATTTGTCATTATTATCCACCTCGTCTTTTTCATTATACCTGATTACATAGTGCCAAAGTAGTAATTTAGAGGCGTTCGACAAAACAAGTGTTTATGGGAAAATTGAGAAAATTTGTTGTAGATCTCTATGTAGAATAAACCGGATTACCACACCTTTAAAAAGGGAAACATGCAATTATGATACTTTTTAAAAGGACGGTGGATCGGTATGTACGATTGCCTTATAGTTGGAGGCGGGATTGCCGGGCTCCAGGCGGCGATTCAGCTTGGGCGCTACAATCATAATGTTATGGTTCTTGATGCAGGTGACGGCAGGTCAGCGATTTGCCAGAGCTACCATAATATCCTTGGTTATCCAGATGGGGTAAGCGGGCCTTACTTAAGGGAAATCGGCCGTAAGCAGGCGGCGCAATATGGTATTGAGTTCGTGATTGGCAAGGCAGAAAACGCCGAAAAGATGGAGAATGGGTTCGAGGTCCAAGCTGAGAGTGGTGACACATACAAGACGAAGACTTTGCTACTGGCCACGGGCGTCATAGATCGGATTCCCCCATTTCCAGAGCTGATGCCAACGCTTGGAATCAGTGTGTATATTTGTCCGGATTGCGATGGCCATGAAGTGAAAGATAAGTCCACCATCGTAATGGGATCGGGAAATCCTGGTGCGAACATGGCGCTGACCCTGAATTATTTTACAGATAAACTTACGTATGTGAATCATGAAAATAAAGAAGTTGATGAGAAAATATTGGCGGCTATGAAGGATAAGGGCATTAAGTATGTCAAAGGGCCGATTGAAAAAGTGCTGGCGGACGGGCCTGACTTCAGCGGAGTTGAGCTCGCTAATGGTGAGGAGCTGACTTCAGAACGCGGCTTCATAGCCTTCGGCGGGAATGAAGTGAAGTCGCAGCTCGCACAGCAGCTTGGTGTCGACCTTCATAAAAACAAGCATGTATTAGTCGACCCGAGAACCAAAATGACAAATGTCGAAAACGTCTGGGCCGCAGGTGATGTCGCTGCCCATTCCGAGCAAACGACAATCGCGATGGGAGACGGAATGCAGGCAAGCATCTGGATCCATAAGACACTTTTAGCGAATAAGGGGTAGAGATAGAGGTTATTTACCTTGGGCAGGGTTTTATTCCCTGTTTGGAGCGATATAATCCCTGTTGAGAGCGACGTAAATCCCTGTTTGGAGCGACATAATCCCTATTGGAAAATTATACTCCTTTTGGACATATTGAAAGCCGCCACTCAATCTGCAGTGGCGGCTTTCTCCTATTCTAAATCGACTTTCTTAAGCGGCAGTTCGGCTGGCCCCTCTATGACATCCCCTTTATAAGAGAAGCGGGAGCCGTGACAAGGACAGTCCCATGTGCGTTCGCCATTGTTCCACTCGAGCTCGCAGCCCATATGGGTACAGGTTGTATCGACGACGTGCAGCTGTCCATCTTCATCGCGATAGGCCCCGGCACGCTTGCCGTTGACTGTCACGGCTGCGCCTTCGTCATTTTCAAGAGATGTCGCCTGATTTGAAGGCCGCTTCAGTTTTCCTTTAACAAGTGTCTTGGCAATATGTGCATTAGTTGAAATGATTTTTCGCAGTTCAGGATCTGCCTTGAAACGCTGCGGGTCAAACACCTCTGTATACGGGTTATCCTTCTTCAGAATCTGGTCGCTCAACATAATGGCGGCATTGATTCCATTGGACATTCCCCATTTTCGATAGCCGGTTGCTACATATATATTGTCTGTAGCTGTTGAGTATTGGCCGACAAAAGGAATCTTATCGAAAGGAACAGGATCCTGCGCAGACCATCTGAACGGGATTTCCTTTACGCCAAACGTCTGGTTGGCGAATGCCTCGAGAGCTTCATAGTATTGGTGCGTATTCGTTTTATGGCCGACTTTATGGCTGTCACCGCCAAACAGGACGATTTTTTCACCGTTCCAGTCCGTATAGCGGAGCGAGCGGGTCGGCTGCTCGGCATTAATGAACATGCCTCCAGGGAATTCTTTTTCAGTTTTGACAGCCAACACATAAGATCTTTCCGGGGTCATCCTTGAAAAATAAAACCCTTTTAAGTCATAGAAAGGATAATGCGTGCTGACAATCATCTGTTTGCAGCGTACCTTATGCCCATCACGGGTTGTAACGACAGGCTCGGAGCCTTCCTCCATATCCACCGCAGTAGTATTTTCAAAAATTTGCCCCCCCATTTCAGTAAAACGTTCAACCAGATGCTTTAAAAATTTGAGCGGGTGGAACTGGGCCTGGTTGCGCATCACAATCCCGGCTTTTGCTTCCACAGGCAGGGGAACCTCAGAAACATACTCGCTGCCGTTCACACCAAGCTTTTCATATGCTTTGAATTCTTTCAGTAGATTTTCCATTTCTTTGTCGGAATTCGTGTAGATATAAGCATCCTCTTCCGATAAATCACAGTCGATCTGCTGCTCTTTTACAAGGTTTTTGACAAATTGCACCGCGTCATAGTTGGCATGATAGTAAAGACGTGCCATATCCTCACCATGGTGGTTGATCAACTCATCAAAAATAACGCCGTGTTGTGCGGTCAGCTTTGCGGTTGTGTGTCCGGTAGTTCCGTTCAATATGGAACCAGCTTCAATAACGGCAACCTTAACCCCAGCCTTGGCCAGGAGATAGGCAGAAGTCAAACCGGTAATTCCGCCGCCAACGACAGCGACATCAACCTTCAAGTCCTCCTGGAGTTTAGGGAATGCTGGCAATTCAGTTGTTTTGCGCCAATATGGCTCAGGAAAACGAGGAAGCTTTGAAGTATAATCGTTCATTTAATTATCCTCCTTAAAAAATCTTCATAGTAACTAATTTTTCCTTATTTAGTGAAAAACATGCTATTTTCCTTTTACCCACTCATAATTTGGATAGACAAGTTTTTACCAAATTGAGCGAATTGGATAAGATGGTGATGTCTGCATGATAAAATGGAAGCATCAATGATTGGAGTGCCAATATGGAAATCACAGGTTACAGTGCCTTGCCATCGATGTCTGTTTTGCTGACTTGGATTTTAGGGCTGATCCTTAAGTGATCAAGATTGAATGGGTCACCTTCCATCAGGTAAAATTATCCTAAAGCCCTTCATTTTAAGGAGGAACCAGGATGGCGAAGGTTAACACGAACGCAATGAGGATCCTTGATACACAGAAGATTCCGTATGAGATTCTTACTTATGACTCGAAGGATGGCAAGATTGATGGTGTTGCTGTTGCGGGTAAAATTGGCCGCGAACCGGCACAGGTCTACAAAACGCTTGTTGTTGTAGGCACCAGTAAGGATTTATATGTATTTGTTATCCCGGTAGAAGCGGAGTTGAATATGAAAAAGGCTGCAAGGGAAGCAGGGGAAAAGAGTCTAGAGATGCTGCCTGTCAAAGACATCCAGAAATTCACCGGCTACATCCGCGGCGGCTGTTCGCCGGTTGGCATGAAAAAGAACTATCCTACATTTTTGGATGAGAGCGCCCAGGAACTTGAGACCATTATCGTCAGTGCAGGGAAGATCGGCTTCCAGGTCGAATTGGCACCGGACCAGTTGATCAGTGCCGTGGATGGTAAATATGCAGAACTGGTAAAAGCGTAGATGTTTTTCTTAATAGGATCCGAGTTCGGACAAGTTCGGGTGAGAAGCCAGAAAAGTAGTCAAGAAAACCATGGAATTCTGACAGGTTTGGGTGTGAGGGCAGT
>NZ_BAUW01000106.1 GCF_000517385.1 Mesobacillus boroniphilus JCM 21738
ACCAAGTTAGCTAAAAACATTTATATTTGCGCCCGTAGCTCAATTGGATAGAGCGTCTGACTACGGATCAGAAGGTTATGGGTTCGACTCCTTTCGGGCGCGCCACTATATTTTCTCTTTATCGGGGAGTAGCTCAGCTTGGTAGAGCACTTGGTTTGGGACCAAGGGGTCGCAGGTTCGAATCCTGTCTTCCCGACCATGCTACTTATATTAAATGGGGCCTTAGCTCAGCTGGGAGAGCGCCTGCCTTGCACGCAGGAGTCAGCGGTTCGATCCCGCTAGGCTCCACCATATTCACTTAAAATAATAATTTGGCGGTGTAGCTCAGCTGGCTAGAGCGTACGGTTCATACCCGTAAGGTCGGGGGTTCGATCCCCTCCGCCGCTACCAAATTCAATCTGGTTGAACCTATTCAATCTAGGATATCCTGGATCTTTAGCTCAGCTGGTTAGAGCAACGAGCAAGTCATCTATGAGCTTACTTCGAGTTGTACCCATTGAGCTGCTGCTTGAATAGACTTTCTGAGATGGGGACAGACCCACTAGGATATATCACAACCTAGATCAATCCAGCTAAACATGGACCTTTAGCTCAGCTGGTTAGAGCAGACGGCTCATAACCGTCCGGTCGTAGGTTCGAGTCCTACAAGGTCCACCATTGCTTATTTTCACACGGAGGTATACCCAAGTCTGGCTGAAGGGATCGGTCTTGAAAACCGACAGGCGGGTAACACCGCGCGGGGGTTCGAATCCCTCTACCTCCTCCATTATCTTATTAAATATTATCGTCGCGGGGTGGAGCAACGAGCGTTACTTCACTGAATATGCTGCGAGTTGTACCGATCGAGCTGCTGCTTGAGTAAGCTTCCTGAGATCGGGACAGTCCATGCTCACTAAGAGCATAAAACTAAATTGTATTATTAATATCGTCGCGGGGTGGAGCAGTCCGGTAGCTCGTCGGGCTCATAACCCGAAGGTCGCAGGTTCAAATCCTGCCCCCGCAATCTGGTCCCGTGGTGTAGCGGTTAACATGCCTGCCTGTCACGCAGGAGATCGCCGGTTCGATTCCGGTCGGGACCGCCATTTTAATTATCAGTATCATAGTGGCTCAGTAGCTCAGTCGGTAGAGCAGATTGCTCACTTCCTGAATAAGCTTCTGCAGCAATCTGCGAGAAAGACCGAAGGTCATTCGAGCAAAGGACTTAAATAAGTCAAAGTTTAGGTATCAATATTATAGTGGCTCAGTAGCTCAGTCGGTAGAGCAAAGGACTGAAAATCCTTGTGTCGGCGGTTCGATTCCGTCCTGAGCCACCTTATTTAAATTAAAGATGTAATTATAAATATGGCGATTGTGGCGAAGTGGTTAACGCATCGGATTGTGGTTCCGACATTCGTGGGTTCGATTCCCATCAGTCGCCCCTTTTTTTTATGCGGGTGTAGTTTACTGGTAAAACCTCAGCCTTCCAAGCTGATGTAGTGGGTTCGATTCCCATCACCCGCTCCATAAGGCCTATAGCTCAGCTGGTTAGAGCGCACGCCTGATAAGCGTGAGGTCGGTGGTTCGAGTCCACTTAGGCCCATTTTTTATATTATTCCGCAGTAGCTCAGTGGTAGAGCACTCGGCTGTTAACCGAGCGGTCGTAGGTTCGAATCCTACCTGCGGAGCCATTTATGGGGAAGTACTCAAGAGGCTGAAGAGGCGCCCCTGCTAAGGGTGTAGGTCGGGTAACCGGCGCGAGGGTTCAAATCCCTCCTTCTCCGCCATAAGGCCCCTTGGTCAAGCGGTTAAGACACCGCCCTTTCACGGCGGTAACACGGGTTCGAATCCCGTAGGGGTCATAAGGAAAGCTGTTAGCAATTATGCTAACGGTTTTTTTTAAGTCCATTTAATTTTTGAATTTCAAAGAGAATCCAGGTATTTAATTCAAATGCACTTTTGAATTGCTATATTACCAATACATCAATCAGCCTTCACTAAGAAGAAGGTAGGATGCCGGTTATGAGGTCGACGGTCAAAACCGGTAACATAAAGAATAGGTATGTGCCTGGTCAGTGATAGAAAGGGAATAGCAATAGCTGGTAACATAAATAAGTGAAAGTGATTCCTCTAATGGCCGAAGAAGCGAGAATCAAGCCATATTATAATAAGCGAAGCTTAACATTCAATCAAATGATCCTTTCCTAGCTAACCACGCCCCAATCCGTACCGCTAATTCTACGTTAATAGCAAATCCAACCTAATAACTTCACTTTAAGTCACTATCCACTCACTTCCTCAAAAGAGATGAAAACGTTATCAACCAAAAACATTTTTTCACTTATTTCCTCTATCAAACCTAATAAATACAACTACTCCTTCTTATGAATCGTTATTCAATTTCATTTTTCGTTCTCCAAATTTCGCGTAATTGGAAGATTTAGCACATTAAAGCGCTGCCATTTAGTTGAATTTGTCGAATGTACTAAATTTATAACTTTTATTGTCGAAATATTAAAAAAATGTTTACAAGGAATTTCGGATGGTAACTAGAATATTACTGAAAAAGGGAGTTTTCATAAGTTTTGCAGAAGGCGGGTGGAAGGATTTTGGTGATTAATCCTACAGAGTTTGAATTGCATTTGTTCCATGAAGGGAATCTGTTCCAAAGCTACAATTTATTTGGAGCACATGTCATTAAAAATGGAACTGAAATATATACTCGATTTTGTGTGTGGGCTCCAAATGCGACTCAGATAAGGCTTACAGGTAATTTTAATAATTGGGATGGGAATGGCTATGAGTTCCATAAAGTCAATCAGGAGGGGGTCTGGCAGCTCGCTCTGGAGGGGGATCTGACTGGTTCCATTTATAAATATGAGATTGTAACGGCGTCGGGTGAGCGATTGCTCAAATCTGACCCTTATGGATTTTTCTCGGAAGTAAGGCCAAATACGGCTTCAATCGTCTACCCAATGGACGGCTATAAATGGAATGACCAGAAATGGCTGCAAAAGCGTGAAAAGAGGAGCACACTTGATGAGCCGATGTTTATCTATGAACTTCATGTGGGTTCCTGGAAGAAGCATGATAATGGTTCGTTCCTTACATACCGTGAGCTTGTTGATGAATTGATCCCATATATTGTTGCGCATGGATACACACATATTGAATTATTGCCTCTAACTGAGCATCCGCTCGACATCTCCTGGGGCTATCAATCCACAGGTTATTTTTCGGTTACGAACCGATATGGAACGCCTCATGATTTCATGTATTTCGTTGATATGTGCCACCAAAACGGCATCGGGGTCATCCTTGATTGGATTCCGGGGCATTTTTGCAAAGATGCGCATGGGCTGTACAAATTTGATGGCAGCTATGTGTTTGAATACCAGCGTGAGAATGATCGTGAGAACCAGGTTTGGGGAACAGCCAATTTCGACTTGGGAAAAACAGAAGTACAGAGCTTCCTGATTTCTAGTGCGCTTTTCTGGCTGGAAAAATATCATATCGACGGCTTCAGGGTTGATGCAGTGGCCAATATCATTTACTGGCCGAATTCAATCCAAGCAGCGAACCAGTATGGAGTAGAATTTTTAAAGAAGCTGAATAAAGCGGTCAAAGATTATGAGCCTGGAGCGCTGATGATTGCGGAGGATTCTACTGACTGGCCGCAAGTGACGGCTCCTGTGGAGTATGGCGGTCTTGGTTTTACATACAAGTGGAACATGGGATGGATGAATGACACTTTGAAGTATATGGAGGAAGAATCTCATAACAGAAAGCATATACATGATAAAGTTACCTTCTCGCTGCTTTATGCTTTTTCAGAGAATTTTGTCCTGCCTTTTTCCCATGATGAGGTCGTCCATGGGAAGAAATCGCTTCTTGATAAGATGCCAGGCGATTACTGGCAAAAGTTCGCACAGCTCCGGCTATTGTTAGGGTTCATGACAGCACATCCAGGCAAGAAGCTGACGTTCATGGGAACAGAATTTGGGCAGTTTTCGGAATGGAAGGACAAGGAGCAGCTGGACTGGAATCTGCTAGATTATGAAATGCATGAAAAGATGAACCATTATAATAAGGAACTTATCAAATTGTATAAGCGGTCAAAGCCGCTGTATGAAGTCGACCAAAGCTATGAAGGCTTTGAATGGATCGATGCTGATAACCGGGATCAGTCGATTTTTTCTTTTATCAGGAAAGGGAAGAACCCTGAAGAACTTCTGGTCATAGTTTGCAATTTTACAGAAAAAGTATATAGCGATTATCGAATCGGTGTACCCAAGCCTGGCGAATATCGGGAAATTTTGAACAGCGATGCTACAGGCTTTGGTGGATCAGGTGTAATAAACAAAAAAGTTTTGAAGACGGAAGAAATAGCCTTCCATGGAAGGCCATATTCTATAGAGATGAGTATTTCTCCATTCGGAATCTCAGTTTTACGTCGTGTTATAAAAAGAAAGGGGAGAAACAATCATGCAAAAGAAGAAATGCGTAGCAATGCTGTTGGCAGGAGGAAAAGGAAGCCGGCTGCACTCACTGACGAAGAATCTCGCTAAGCCAGCAGTCCCTTTTGGGGGCAAATACCGAATTATCGACTTCCCATTAAGCAACTGCACGAATTCGGGTATCCATACAGTGGGAGTCCTAACGCAGTACCAGCCGCTTTTGCTAAATTCCTATATTGGTATCGGCAGCGCATGGGATCTCGACAGGAAGGATGGTGGCGTGACTGTCCTACCGCCTTATGCCGAGAGTTCTGAAGTGAAATGGTATTCAGGCACGGCAAGCGCGATTTTTCAGAATCTGAACTATCTCGATCAGTATAATCCTGAGTACGTGTTGATTCTCTCAGGTGACCATATTTATAAAATGAATTATGAATTGATGCTTAATTACCATATCGAAAAAGGAGCTGATGTGACAATCTCGGTCATTGAGGTTTTGTGGGAAGAGACAAATCGTTTTGGGATCATGAATACGGATGCTGACCTTAGGATCACTGAATTTGAGGAAAAACCCGATGTAGCGAAAAATAATCTCGCTTCGATGGGGATTTATATTTTTAAATGGAGCGTTTTAAGGGAATATCTGATAAGGGATGACCAAAATCCTGAATCCAGCCATGATTTCGGTAAGGATATCATTCCTCTGTTAATACAAGAAAATATTAAATTATTTGCCTATCCTTTTAAGGGCTACTGGAAGGATGTTGGTACAGTCCAAAGCCTTTGGGAAGCGAATATGGATTTATTGGATAAAAATTGTGAATTGAACCTGTTTGATCATTCGTGGCGAATCTACTCTGTAAATCCGAATCAGCCGCCGCAATATATTTGCCCAGAAGGAGAAGTATCAGAGTCGCTGGTCAATGAAGGCTGCAAGATTGAAGGGGAGGTTTCCAGAACGGTTGTATTCCAGGGAGTGACCGTGAAAAAGGGAGCTGTTGTAAAGGAAACTGTTATCATGCCGGATGCCGTTATCGGACACAACTGTGTGATTGAAAAGGCGATTGTATCCCCAGGAGTCTATGTTCCGGATGGAACAATCATAAAGCCGAGCGAGAATGAAATTACACTAGTATCTGAAGAAACAATCGGAGAATTGCAATCCAATTGAACCGATTCAGGAGGAAAAAGAAATGAACAAACAATTATTAGGAGTAATAGATGCGACAACCGTTCACGATGATTTGCATGAACTGTCCATTCACCGGTCGGTGGCAGCGATCCCTTTTGGCGGAAGATACAGGCTGATCGATTTTATCCTTTCCAATATGGTCAACTCTGGTATCCAGAGCGTGGCGATTTTCCCTAAATTCCAATACAGGTCGCTGATGGACCATTTAGGGTCAGGCAGGAACTGGGATCTTAATCGAAAAAGGGATGGACTATTTTTCTTCCCTGCCCCTAATTTTGATAAACAGTATACGGGAATCGGCACGCTTGACCATTTTGCTGACAACATTGATTTTTTTGAACGGGCTACACAGGAGTATGCATTGATTTCAAATTCTTATACGGTGTTCAATATGGATTTCCAGCCGCTGCTTGATTGGCATGTCAAGTCAGGCTGCGATATCACGGAGGTACAGAAGGAAGGAAAATCATTAGGCATTTACCTTGTTAAAAAGACATTATTGATGGATTTGATCACGACACGCAATGAAACTGGCTACTCGAATATGAGGGATGTCGCGACAGATCATGATAGCCAATTCCATCTTTGTTATTACAATTTTGAAGGGTACGCCTCTATGGTTGATACGATTGATCAGTATTTTAAAACTAGTATGGATTTGCTTAAGCCAGAGGTCTGGAAGGAGCTTTTCCCGAAGGAATGGCCGATTTTAACAAAGGTGAAGGATGAACCGCCTACCCGATACGATGTGGACGCATCAGTACGAAATTCAATGGTCGCTAACGGCGGAATAATTGAGGGCACGGTCGAAAACAGCATAATTGCCCGCGGGGTAAAAATCGGCAAGGGTTCCGTCATCCGCAACTGCATCATCATGCAAAAGACACAAATTAAGGAGAAATGTCTATTGGATTCAGTGATTGTCGATAAGGATGCAAGAATTGAAGCAGGAACAGTGATTACAGCGCCAGCAGACTCACCGGCTGTCATCCGCAAGGGTTCGGTCCAGGGAGTGGGGAGCAGGTCGTGAAGGTGTTATTTGCCGTATCGGAATGTGTCCCGTTCATCAAGTCAGGCGGACTGGCGGATGTAGCGGGTTCTCTTCCGAAGGAATTGAATAAGCTTGGAGCGGATGTCAGGGTCATTTTGCCGAAGTACGGGTTGATTCATGAGAAATTCCGCTCGGAAATGAAGAAAGTGAAAGAGTTTACGGTGCAATTAGGCTGGCGCTCACAATATTGTGGCATTGAAACTCTTGAGCATGAAGGCGTTACTTTTTATTTCGTTGACAATGAGTATTATTTTAAACGCGATAGTCTTTACGGGCATTATGATGATGGGGAGCGTTTCGCGTTCTTTAACAGGGCTGTCCTTGAATTTATCGCAGAAACTGAATTCTACCCTGATGTCATTCATTGCCATGACTGGCATACGGGTATGATTCCATTTTTACTAAGGATGGAGTATTATAAGCGTCCTGGATACGGATTGATTCGGTCCGTGTTTACAATCCATAATCTGCAGTTCCAGGGAATCTTCCCTCCAGAAGTGCTTGGTGATCTGCTGCATATCGACAGCCGCTATTTCAAGGAAGAGCAGCTGGAGTTTTTCGGGAATGCCAATTTCATGAAAGCGGCCTTGATTGCTGCAGACCATATCACTACTGTCAGCCCCACTTACAAAGATGAAATACAGACAGAATTTTATGGTGAAAAGCTGGATGGCATCCTGCGTAAAAGAAGCGAGGATCTATCGGGAATCCTAAACGGGATTGATCACGATTTATATGATCCTGAAAAGTATCCTGGATTGGCTGCCAATTTCGGAGTGGACTCACTTGAACGGAGAGTCGAAAACAAGCTTCAGGTACAGCGTGATTTCGGTTTGCCGGAAAACGAGAATATCCCTGTTACAGCCATGATCACAAGATTGACGAAGCAAAAGGGTCTTGATTTGGTCAGAGGAGTCTTCCTTGAGATCATGGCGACTGGAGTGCAGCTTGTCGTGCTGGGAACGGGCGACCCTGAGTTTGAACAATTTTTCAGGGAAATGTCAGCGCGTTACCCAGAACAATGTGGTGTCTACATCGGTTTTGATGAAAATTTGGCCCATCAGGTCTATGCTGGCTCCGATTTGTTCCTGATGCCATCCAAGTTCGAACCATGCGGTCTGAGCCAGATGATTGCGATGCGCTATGGCTCAATTCCTGTTGTAAGAGAAACAGGCGGCTTGAACGATACTGTACAGCCTTACAATGAATTTAACAGTGAAGGCAATGGTTTTTCCTTTGCAAACTTTAACGCCCATGACATGTTATTTACGCTTGAACGTGCGCTATCTTTTTACCATGAGGGCGAAAAATGGCTTAAGCTGCGAAAAATGCCATGGAGACAGACTATAGCTGGGCACAGTCTGCCAGCCAATACGAAGAAATATATTCCGATCTCATCTCAAGGAGTGAATCGCATGTTTTCTAGTGTTCCCAAGTTCAAAAATGCTTTCTTGAAAAAACTCGAGATGATGTTTGGAACCAGCTTTGAAGAAAGCACGAGCCGGGAGCAGTTTCAGACTCTCGGGCATATGATCAGGGAGCATGTGAGTTCTGATTGGATAAAGACAAACGAATTATATCGTTCTGGAGCTAAGAAGCAGGTGTATTACCTGTCGATTGAATTCCTGCTGGGCCGACTGTTGAGGCATAATCTTATAAATCTTGGTGTCGAAAAAGTGGTCTGTGAAGGGCTAGGGGAGCTGGGGATAGAGCTAGATCAGCTTGAAGAAATCGAGGCAGATGCCGGGCTTGGCAACGGCGGTCTCGGCCGCCTTGCTGCCTGTTTCCTAGATTCCCTAGCATCTCTTGATCTGCCAGGTCATGGTTGCGGGATCCGCTATAAACATGGTCTATTCGAGCAGAAAATAGTCGACGGCTATCAGGTGGAGCTTCCTGAGCAATGGCTAAGACATGGCCATGTTTGGGAAGTGCGCAAGGCAGATGATGCCGTCGAGGTCCCGTTCTGGGGTGAAATCGAAAGCAGGATGGAAAATGGCCGGCTCGTCTTCAGGCACTTGAACGCTGAGACAATTATGGCTGTGCCTTATGATTTGCCTGTCATCGGCTTTGAGACTCAGACTGTAAATACATTGAGGTTGTGGAATGCCGAGCCATCAAGGTTCCCGGCAAACGCAGATATTTTTAAATACAAAAAGGATACCGAATCGGTTTCCGAATTTTTATATCCGGATGACACGCATGATGAAGGGAAAATCCTTCGTCTTAAACAGCAATACTTTCTGGTCGCGTCAAGCTTGAAGGCGATTGTGAATTCTTTTAAAAAGAAGAATAAGAGCTTGCTAGAGTTTCATGATTATGTCAGCATCCATATCAATGACACCCACCCTGCAATCGCCGTTCCTGAAATGATGAGGATATTGATGGATGAAGAAGGCCTTGGGTGGGAAGATGCCTGGCATATTACCGTGCAGACGCTTTCCTACACGAACCATACGACACTGGCGGAGGCCTTGGAGAGGTGGCCGATCCGGATCTTCAAACCGCTGCTTCCACGCATTTTCATGATAGTTGAAGAAATCAATGAGCGTTTCTGTAAGCAGGTTTGGGAGAAGTATCCTGGCGACTGGAGCAGGGTGGAAAGCATGGCGATTATCGCCCATGATGAAGTGCGTATGGCGCCGCTTGCCATTGTCGGGAGCACAGTGTCAATGGAGTTGCACAGCTTCATACGGAGATTCTGAAAAACCGGGAAATGAACTTGTTTTATCAATTTTATCCTGAGCGCTTCAATAACAAGACAAATGGGATTACCCACCGCCGCTGGCTGCTGAAGGCGAATCCTGGCCTGTCTGGATTGATTACGGATGCTATTGGACCTGCCTGGGTTTCATCACCTCAGCAATTGGAGAATTTGAAGCGGTTTAAGGACGACTCCGCTTTCCTTGAAAAATTGCATGGAATTAAGCAGGGAAACAAAGAGCGTCTGGCAAAACGGATTTTGGATAAAACGGGGATTCAGGTTGATACGGAATCGATTTTTGACGTTCAGGTTAAAAGGCTTCACGCTTATAAGCGGCAGCTGCTGAATGTCTTGCACATCATGCATCTGTATAATGCTTTGAAAAAGGATCCTGAAGCACTGCTCTATCCGCGCACATTTATTTTCGGGGCAAAAGCATCTCCTGGCTATTATTTTGCCAAGAAGGTCATTAAGCTGATTAACTCCGTTGCAGACAAAGTGAACAATGACCCGGCAACGAATGGCAAGCTGAAGGTTGTATTCCTTGAGAACTACCGTGTGTCACTTGCCGAAGAGATTTTTCCAGCTGCGGATATCAGCGAACAAATCTCAACCGCCAGCAAAGAAGCTTCCGGTACCGGGAATATGAAGTTCATGATGAACGGAGCTATGACACTTGGAACGCTTGATGGTGCCAATGTCGAAATCACCGATTTGGTCGGCAGGGAAAATATCTTCCTGTTCGGGTTGACTGCAGAGGAAGTGCTGGATTACCAGAATAGTGGCGGCTACCATTCACTCGAATATTATCACCATGATGAACGGATCCGGGAAGTGGTCGACCAGCTGGTCAATGGCTTCTTCCCAGATACGGAAAATCATTTTAACGAAATATATGATACTTTGCTCGGCCACAACGACCAGTATTTTGTTTTGCGTGACTTTGCTTCATATGCAGAGGCTCATCAGGATGTCAGCCGTAGTTATTTGGACCGAAACGCATGGCTGCAAAAAAGCCTGGTTAATATCGCGAAATCCGGGTATTTCTCCAGTGACAGAACCATCATGGAATATGCGGATCAGATCTGGAAAGTACAATCTGCTTTAAAAGTTTAAGAAGCAAAAGGCCAAATCGCGGATGATTTGGCCTTTTTGCAATGTTGGTGGATGAAAAGCTGAACACGAGATAAGCATGAAGGGGATCTAGTTGGCCGAGTGAGGAATTGCGATCCCAAAAAGGGACCCTTGAGAGGTTTTATTAGCTTAAAGAGGAGCGGAATATAAACCGACAGTTAGAAAGATTCTATAAGCCCAACAAGTGGCTGAAGATGTGAAAAGGTCCTATAAAAGATTCTATAAGCCAAAAAGCGGCAGAAGGAGCGAAAAGGTCCTATAGAAAGACTCTATAAGCCCAAAAGTGGCTAAAGAGCGAAAAGGTCCTATAGAAAGATTCTAATAAGCAAAG
>NZ_BAUW01000105.1 GCF_000517385.1 Mesobacillus boroniphilus JCM 21738
GGACCTTTTACAGGACCAAACCCCCATTTCGGGCTTATAGAATCTTTCTATACAAGAACAACCACCATTTCGGCAGATAGAATTTTTCTATGGGACCTTTCAGCAAAATTCCAACAAGACTCCAGCCAGTCCTGCAACAAAAATGTAAATAACTGGACTCTTTATAGTCACATAAAACGGGAATATAGAGTTCAAGAGGAGTTATTATCGAATGGAGGGAAACGACGATGAAGAAATCGACCAAGAATTTTGTGTGGGCTTCTTTGCTTTTAGCTGGCGGAGCTGTTTTGCTGACAGCTGCATACAGGAAAAGCCAGCGGGATGCGATTCGTTTTCTTGAGGATACCGACATGAGGAACAGCGAGAAAATTGACCAAATGGAGAGTGTCGATGCTGGTCTAGACCCCGCTGAAAGAGGGCTTACACAGCTTGATTCTGCCATGCGTGCAGAATGGGTGGCCAATGGTTTCCCGCAGACTCATATGGAAATGAAAGAATTGGCAGAGAAAACTGACGTTGAGAAGAATACCAATTATGCACCGAATATGTAAAAGGTAAAACCTCGCCAATGCTCGGCGAGGTTTTCATATTGAAGCCTTCATTTTCTCTTTTTTACCATGCAAAGAGTAGTAGATAAAGACACCTGCTATGATTAATGGCACCATCGCCAGATACAATCCGCGATATCCGAAATCCGGAATCATGTATCCCAGCAGGAATGGCCCGAAGCCAATTCCGATATCCATCATGATGAAAAAGGTCGACGTGGCCATTCCCATGCGGTGCGGGGGTGTCATCTTAATGGCTATCGTCTGTGCGACAGATTGGAAATTGCCATACCCTAACCCGATGAGCGCGGCTCCCAGCAGGAACACGGCACTGGATTGCGCCTGGCTTAGTGCATACATCCCAAGGGCAAAGGCAATCAATGCCGGATACACAACGCTGTTCGCACCTTTTGCGTCCATCAGCTTCCCGGTGAATGGACGGGAAAATAGGACTGCCATTGCATAAACGAAGAAGTACATGCTGCCCGCCTCTGTCAATTCAGCTTCCTTCGCAAATGACGCGATGAATGATAGAGTACCTGAATAGGCTAGCGCAATGACGAACGTGACAATCGAAATCGGCAATGCATTTGGTTCTAAATAGTTTGCCAGACTGAAGCTTCTGCTTTTATTTTCACCTTCTCCCTGATCATCCACAACAGGTTCATTTACCATCAGGGCGATTGGCAAACTGGCCAGCCCGACGACCAGGGAAAAAATGAACATGCTCTGATAGCCAAACTCATTAATCATTGCGAGGCCAATCAACGGACCAACCGCGGTTGATAAAATTACGCTCAAGCTGAAATAGCTGATTCCTTCCCCTTTCCTGCTCGCAGGAACAACCTGTGCCACAATCGTCCCCGTTGCTGTGGCTGCGAACCCAATCCCAACACCATGCAGAAAACGGACGATCAGGAGGACGTAGATATTTGACGGAATTAAATATAGTGCAGTTATCAGAACGAAAAACAAAATTCCTCCGATTAACATCTTTTTGCTGCCAATCCTCGCGATTTCCTTGCCGGCATACAATCTGGCAAAAAGAACCCCGATGATAAAGATGCTGGACGCCAATCCTGCCATGCTCGTTGAAGCTTCATACGTATCAGTCGCATAGGAAGCCATTGTGACAATCAATAAATACATCGAAAGCATCATCACGAAATTCACTAGAGAAATCGAAATGAAATCCTTCGTCCATAGTTTTTCTTTTTGCATACGTTCACCTTCAAACTCTAAGATGTAAAATAATATTTCGAAAACCGAATTAATTATACCGTTTAACATCATAAATGTCCATGGTGGTGAACCATCAGAGTCTTGACCCAAAAAAAGACTGAATCCGCATGGAATCCAGTCTGTCGTACTTATTTTGGCAGCAATACCTTGTCGATAACATGAATGACGCCGTTTGATGCTTCAACATCAGGTGTTACGACATTCGCTTCGTTTACTTGAACCGGGTCAAGTGAAATGGTGACATTCTTCTTTGCAAGTGTCTGTGCCTGCATTCCTTCCTTCAAGTCGCCTGACATGACTTTGCCGGGCAGCACATGGTACAGCAGGATATCCTTGAGATCCTGTCTTGCTAATAACTCATCTGCTGTAATCCCCAGATCCTTCAGAAGCTTATTGAACGCCTCATCCGTCGGTGCGAAAACTGTGAATGGCCCTTCACCTTTCAGGGTTTCGACCAATCCGGCTTTCTCAAGGCAGCCGCGAGGATTTTAAAGTTTCCTGCTGATACTGCAGTATCAACTATGTCCTTTTTGTTCCCAGGATTGTCCGCAGCAAAACCAGGATTTGCAATTGACACCACCATCATCACTGCAAAAAGTACTACCGCAAATTTCTTCATCATGTGAATCACTCCTTTTTCCAATAGAGGCCTTTATAACCTCTGTATTTTACAAAAGGTAGTATTCTACATAGTTGGATATTTATCCATGTATTTAAAAAGCTTCTTTTTTATTAAAAACTTCGGAGAAATTCAAGCCATAAATAAAAACCAGGCTGCCTGGAAGACTTACAGGATCGCAAGCCTCACGCACTTGGAGAGGAGACGGAGGAAACGCTTGCGGCTCTTGGTTCATTGTTCAGTTCCCCGTACAATATTTACAACCGCGGCAAATTGTCTGATATGCAGTTTGATCCTTTTATCGATGACGAAGGAAATGAAATTCCTCTTTAATTTGCTCTTTACTCAGGCAAATACGTGTCTTCGCCGTCAGCAACCGTGCGCCGCAATTCGTATGATTCTTTTAACAAGACATTAAACCAGTATAAGCACACCTTTGCGGCAGCCTATGCGACTCAGGTGAATCAGGTGGTGGCGATGTCCCGGCTAAGGAACTATGATTCTGTCACGGATATGCTGCTGCATGATCAGCAGGTCACCCGGGAGATGTACGATAACCAGCTGGATATCATCCAGGAAGAGCTGGCTCCGCATATGAGACGTTATGCTAAATTGAAAAAACGCGTCTTAGGTCTGGATAAGATGACGAATGCCGACCTTAAAGCGCCTCTGGATCGGGATTATAAAATAGAGACCAGGTATGAAGAGGCAGCTGAAACGGTTCAGAAAGCACTCGAAATCATGGGGCCGGAGTACAGCAAGATGATCAAGACGGCTCTATCCGAGAGATGGGTGGATTATGCTGACAATGTCGGGAAAAGCACGGGGGCTTTTTGTTCAAGGGGTCATTATTTGACTCCCCTCCTTATGAACTTTCGGTCTATTAAAGCTATACCACAACAAATATCCTTTACACGTTGAATTTGATGGAAGGAAGGCCACACGAGAAGAAGCCTGGCATTTAACAAACACCAGGCTTCTTCTCTTTAATTTTAAATTTCATTCTAGAATCAGACCCTTAACGACCCCCGGAAACCTCTTGCACCATAATAGGAATCCGCACCATTGTGGTACACAAAAACCGTGTCGTAGCGGCGATCGCAAAAAAGCGCCCCGCCGAGTTTTCTAATATTCTCAGGTGTCTGCACCCAGCTCGACGTTTTCAGATCGAAATTGCCAAGTTTCTGCAGCTCCCGGTATTGTTCTTCCGTTAAAAGTTCTATGCCCATTGCAGCTGCCATATCCATCACACTATTTTCTGGTTTGTGCTTTTTCCTTGCCTCCAGTGCGTCGCGATCATAACAAACACTTCTCCGGCCTTTAGGACTTTCCACTGAACAATCATAAAAAATGTATTCGCCTGTCTCTGGATCAAGGCCCACAATATCCGGTTCACCACCAGTTGCCTCCATCTCATTGAGCGACAACAATTTTTCAGTATTGTTTTCAAGCCTAGCTTGTACACTAGTCCATTCAAGACCCTCATGTCTGTTCATATTTTTTTCAAAACGAGTTTTCAAAGTTTCCAGCAGTTCTTCCTGTTGTTCTCGTGACAACTCTTTATTTCCTTTTGCCATATTAGCACTCTCCTTGTTTTTGATTCCTTATTGTAAAATCTCTTTATTAATCTTTATCATTATGGGTCTTTCTGAATGCGTCCCAAACCATTATAGCTACCAGAACAGTGAACAGGCCCTTTCCAACATTCTTCAGCGTTTCGGAATCAGAGCCGTAAGACACAATAAATGAACTTACTATCATAAGAAACACGATAACCAGTTTAGTAGTTCTTTTCAAACCTGTCCCCCCTGGACAAAATTACTTTTTAAATTTAACCGCCCTTCTAACTGCAAGCAATATATAGAGAGTTGCGGCATACAAAGTTAAACTAATCATGTAAAAAATCGCCTGTGGTTTCATTGATTCGCTTGCGATTCCATGTAGTTTGTTATAGTCATCAATCGATCCAAAATACGACCAGATGTAATTTAAAGAGATCACTAATAATAGCAATGCCATAATGGCCTTTTTATGTAAAATCAGTCTAGTCAAACTCTCCTTAAAAGCCTTTGGGACAGTAACCCTTGAGTTCCTTAGCTACTGATTCTATTGTTAATAGGCGTTAAGAAGTAAACCAGCAAGCCTCCCCAGACAATCCCAAAAACCACTAATTCTGCGAATTCCAATTTGAATCCTCCTCCATATTGGTCAACCCAGTCGGTCTATCGCACCTTTCTACTGTTTTGCTTCCAGGTATTTTTTATAAGCGAGCGGGCTTTGCAAATGTTCAGGAACGATTTCATGTGCCGGCTCCTGCACCTGCTCTTGTACTTTTGCAGCATCAGGCGATATAGTCGCAATCCTTTTACGGACGTCATTCAGTAAGTAAATCCCTCTAAATAGACTGCCTGCAATAATCCCGAAGGCAAGGATGCCACCTACAATCGGCCCCATAACAAATAGCAGGTAACCTAGTATGACACTTAACAGTATGGCTAAAAACAAATACATGACAACCTTTGCCCCCATTTCTAACTTAGCAAAATAAAATTCTTCCGAAACTCTTTATCATTAATTTCAATCCTGATTCGTAAATCCCTGGTTCGAAGCACATACTCTTTAATACCGATGAACTCAGATTCAGCAATCAAATAGAATTGAGTGCCTTTTTTCAAACCCTTAAAGTCTTTTTTCAACATATATTTCTTCATTATTATTTTTGTAACTCCTGTAAGATTCTTTTCAATAAGTTCAACAAAAAGAAGCGTTAATCCTTCCATGATTTACGCTTCTTCTGGAAATAATTATCCACTTAAAAAAGCCACCTCGGTTGCACCCGGCAGCTTTAAATTTTACAATTCATCTTGTTCATCTAGCGTGACTGCTTTGGCGGCTGGCACACTTCACATTTGCGTTGGTGGTTATCCTTGAATTTCTTGAAGGGTTTTTCAAAATTATTGCCGCAAGCGCATTTGAAAAGTAATTTTTGCGAAAATCCGTGGTATTCTGTCGTCAGCAGCTTACTCTCTGAATTTTTCTCCACAAACTCTCTGATCTTATCAATTGTCCAACGTTTATTCATGTACTTATACCTCCATATATGATCGCTAGTCGGAGGCTTTTCGGGCATCCGGCAATTATGTGTAAAATTCATCTAAGTTCCTCATTATAACATGCGCCGACATACAATCATATAAGCTGTTTAGTCTTTATTTTCCTTCTCATGCAGCTCAATTATTCGGTCCAGTTTCCGTTCTATACTCTTCGAATTATCAGGTTCCCTTATTACGAGTGACCTGACAGCATAAAAAACAGCAGCCACAATACCAATTATTAAAATGAAAAATATTAATTGAAATAATAGATCTCCAATGTTCATATTATCCCGCCTCTTTTTTGGATAATTATACTATATTTTCTTATTTGTTTTACATTCCTCCCCTCCCGGACTTACTATTAAATTATATTCAGGACAGGTGGTATTTTTGGAAAAGTTTAGAGTGGGAATTATCGGAACGGGGTTTGGTGCTAAAGTTCATGCGCCAATGATGGACCACCATGAAGGATTTGAAGTTGTGGCTATTTCGAGTGTATCGAGGGGGAATATCGAGGAAGCACGGAAAGCCAGCGGGATTGAAAATGTCTATGCCGACTGGCGCCAGATGATCGAAAAGGAAACGCTCGATTTAGTGGTAGTCGCTTCGGCGGTTCATTTACATAAGGAAATGGTTGCCGCTGCTTTCGAGAAGGGCGTTCATGTAGTATGTGAAAAACCAATGGCCATGGATACTGCTGAAACAGAAGAAATGATTACGGATAGAGACAAGGCAGACAAACTCGCGTTGATCAATCATGAATTCCGCTTTTTGCCCGCTCGTATGAAGATAAAAGAAATCATGGAAAGCGGGAAACTCGGGGGAATTTTACATGTTCGCTATGAGTGCTCTTTTGCCAATTATACCGGACTGACTACAAAACCGCGTGGCTGGCTGGGACAAGAAGAAAAGGGCGGCGGAATGCTTGGGGCTATTGGATCTCATATGACAGATGCTCTTCAATGGTGGATGGACAGCTCATTTAAAGATGTGTTTGCCCAGCTGCCAATTCACATTCCCACCTGGACTGACGAAAACGGGAATACCGAAAATCGAACAGCGGATGATGCTTTCCAGATTATCGGCTCTCTGGAAAACGGGGCTACTGTAACGCTTGAGCTCCTTTCTGCAGCGCGCCAAACCGATCACACATGGCGACTTGAAATCTACGGTACTGAAGGCACACTTGTTATGCTGGATGACAAAAAGGTGCTGCTCTCCACCGGAAATTCTCCACTAGAAGAAGTCGAGCTAGAGCCGGAGTTAGAAGCACCTTCAAGTATGCCACAGGTCGCAGCAAGGTATTATAACGGCTTCCAAAGGGCTTTAGATGCACTATATGAAACACTGGTTTCCAGTGAGAAACACCCGTACCTCGCTGATTTCGAACATGGACATTCAACTCAAAAAGTATTGGATGCAGTCAGGACATCTGCTCGCGAAGGCAGAAAAGTAGAAGTAAAATAGAGGATTCTAAATTGACAGAGAGTTAATAGGCATGGATTCGATATGACAGAGCGGGCTTCTGAGAACAAAAGCTCTAAAAACACTATTAATCAAACGTTTGATTAATAGTGTCTAAAGCTGGAGCCGATGGGGAAAAATCGTTTCAATCAAGCATTAAATTTTTTACAACTTACAGAAATGATTGAGAAACCTGTTAACTCGGCATGAGTTCGATCCTTATCGAATTCATGCCTTTTTATATAGCAAAAAGAAAGCCTGATTCCTTTTCAGAACAGGCTTGTCATTCTACATATCACGAAGCATTGTGTTTAATGAGCTTAATTCCTCTTCAATCGCAGCAAGACGCTTTTCCAGCGGGTGCAGGTTGCCTTTTACAGATTCCAACTTATCGAGATTATGCTGCAGCTGCAGATACTCGTCTTTCAGTTCGACGATTTTGTATTCAATTTCTCTTTTATCCATTGACTGATCCCCCTGTTATGACGATTACTTCTTTTAGAATAGCGATATGAGGGCCTTAATTCAAGATACATGCAAAAGGCGTACAGATAAGTTTCTGTACGCCCTTTTCCCTATTTATTCACTTTAGACAAAAGTGTGATACTGTAAATGGCCGCGAGCCCTACTAGGATATAGACCACTTTTGCGATTGGACTGTCCATGCCTCCAAAAAGACCTCCGACCAAATCCCATTCAAATAATCCAACCAAAAGCCAATTTAAACCGCCGACAATAAGCAATACTAATGATACCAAATTCAATGTTTTCATTTTGACACCACCAATTGTATAATTTTGTATAACCTTTCGAGATTTATTATACAAAAACTATACAATATTAGCAAACATTTTATATATTTTTATTAAAATGTTGATTTATCAGCCTTAAAGTTGTGTAATTCTTGTATAACTTATCTATAATGATAAGAATGGAGGTGAAAAGTTTGTATAGCATCAAACAGGTATCAGAACGATTGGATATACCCGCCGTGACGATCAGGGCCTGGGAAAACCGCTACAATGTCGTAGCTCCCAACAGGACCGAGGGCGGTCACCGTTTATATAGTGAAAAGGATGTCGAAACACTAAAGTGGATTAAGACACAAGTGCACGAAAAGAATATGAAAATCAGTGACGCGGTCAGACTGCTGCAGGAATCCCCTCCGGCTTCTGCCACATCTACATCACTGAATAACAAGTACGACGAACTAAAAGCTCAGCTTTACAAAGCACTGGTCAACCTTGATACTCAAGAAGCAAATCAGATTGCAGACCTTGCTTTTTCCTTGTATGACTACGAAGAGGTGTTCCACCACATATTAGTCCAGGTTTTGTATAAGGTCGGGGATGAATGGGAGAATGGTGTCATAAGCGTTGCCCAGGAGCATTTTGCTTCACAGTTCATCATCAACCGCTGCACCCAGTTCCTGAGGATTCTGCCTGTGAACCCTGCCCTTCCGAAAGTGATGGCATTCTGCCCGGAAGGAGAGCAGCACCAAATCGGGTTGATGGTCTTCAGCCTATTTTTAAAAAAGAAAGGCAATGATGTCATCTATTTGGGCCCGAATACGCCGCTTGAGGGATTGCAGATTTGCTAAAAATGAAAAACATTAGCGTTGTCGCGATTTCCATGACGAATCCGAAACCAATTCAAAAGGTCGAGGATTGGATTCAGTCATGCCTCAAAATGAACCCTTCTCTGAAGTTCATTGTGGGCGGCAGCTGCGTAAAAGATTGTCCACAGCTGGAGTCCAAATCTGTCACCTACTCCCTGGGTTCGGATTGGGATAAATGGTATGACTCATTTATGCGTTAACAAAAACTCTATAAATCCCTTGTTTTTATAAATGGGAGAAATGATAAGATTAAAATGGAATCTTATTAGGGAGGTTTACTAGTGAAAAAGCTGTTGTATCCAATTACCGATTGGGTTTCAACGAAGCGTGGAATGTGGATCACGATCATCGCCTGGCTTGTCCTTATGGTTGGCTTAAGTGCTGGACCAATGCTTAGCGAATATAAAACTACCAACTTCCAATCGCTTCCTGATAAAGCACAATCAATGATAGCAGAGAAAAAGACTGAAGAACTGTTCCCAAACGAACAAGGTACACCGGGAATCCTGGTCTTCCACAATAAAAATGGCGGCATCAATCTGGAGGAAGTCAAACAAATCCTCAACGGAATTGTCGCTGAGGATATCGAAGGAATCGAAACAATCGTTGATATCAGCGCACTCCCTCCTCAAGCTTTGGGAGGCTTTACATCAGATGATGGCTCAACGATGATCGTCCCGATGGAGCTGGAAAAAGGGCTTGGGAACAGCCAGTATTCCGAAATTAATGACAAGGCCCTGGAAACCGGCAACGAGATTGCTGAAGACCTTGAAAGCACAGAATTTTATATTACTGGACCTGCCGGTATTGCCGGCGATACGGTCAAGCTTTTTGAACAAGCTGACTTTGTCCTGTTGATCGCAACCGTGTTGATTATTTTGATCTTATTGATTGTTATCTATCGTTCACCACTGCTTGCAATCATCCCGCTTCTCGCGACTGTTATTGTCTATCAGGTCGTGAACCAAAGTGTGGCACTGATGGGTGCTGGCGGCCTGGAAGTCAGCAGCCAGACTTCCTCCATCATGAGCATCCTGCTTTTCGCAGCGGTCATTGACTACTCCTTGTTCGTCTTCTCTCGATACCGCGAGGAACTGAACAAATATGAGAACAAGTACGAGGCAATGAAATACGCGATGCGTGCAACAGCTGAGCCTGTGTTTTTCGCAGGAGGCACTGTGTTAGCTGCGATGCTGATATTATTCTTTGCCGATTTCCGCGATTATCTCAACTTCGCCCCTGTATTCGGGATTGCGATGTTCTATATCATGATTGCTTCCGTCACCTTGCTACCGGCATTATTTACATTATTCGGCCGCAAAGCATTCTGGCCTAAGGTTCCGAAGTATGGCCAGGAAACAGAAGTCAAGCATGGAATCTGGGGACCAGTCGCCCGATTTGTCGTCAATAAGCCTGGAATATCGGGCGGGCTTGTTGCCGTATTTTTGGTCGTCACAGCATTCAATGTCTTCAATCTGGACTTTGAATTTGATACGGTAAAAAAATTCCCTGAAGACCTGCCTTCCCGCGTCGGCTATGAACTCGTCGAGGAGAGGTTTGATAAAGGGGAACTGGCACCGACTACACTCTTGCTTGAAAGCGAAGAGGCTTTTACCCAGGAAGAGTCAAATGCAATTATCGAAAAATGGCAAAGCTATGAGGAGATGCATCCGTCCGGGTGTCCGCACAAACCGAGGATGCAAAAGCCTTGAAATTAAACGTTGCTTTATCAATGAATCCATACTCGACAGAAGCAATTGATTTTATCGGAGACCTGCGCGGTGAAACTCCTGAGTTATTGGACGAGCTTGCGATTGATGGAGAAGCTTATTATAGCGGAGTCACAGCAAAGCTTTTAGACGAACGGGAAATCAATAACCGCGATATCGTAAAAATCGTGCTCCTGGAAACAGTGTTGATTCTGGTACTCTTGTACGCTCTCACGCGTTCGGTCAAGATGTCCATCTACATGATGGGAACCATCCTGCTATCGTACCTATCTGCGCTGGGGCTTGGAATCTTCCTCGTCGACGTCTTATTCGGCTTCGAAGCCCTAAGCTCTCGCGTTCCAGTCTACGCCTTCATCTTCCTGGTGGCATTGGGAATCGATTATAACATCATCCTGGCCTCCCGATTCATTGAAGAGCGTAAGGCACACAAAGTCAAGGATGCCCTTGAAATCGCGATCCGCAATACCGGCGGCGTCATTTCATCAGCCGGTGTCATCCTGGCTGCAACCTTCGCAGCGCTGACAACGATGCCCATCGCCGACCTATTCGTCTTCGGCTTCATCGTCGCAGTCGGAATCCTGATCGACACATTCCTCGTGCGCGGCATGCTGCTGCCAGCATTGATCCTTTTCTTTGAAAAAGATCAAGAACCCGTCGCCGTACAACGTAAATAAGACAAAGGCAGTCCCAGCGCTCTGGGACTGCCTTTATTTGTGTGGTGAAGTCCGTTGCTAAACCTTTGATGACGGGCATTTTTCCATGATTCTCCGGGATTTCTGTCCGTCATGACCCTGATGACGGACACTTTTTCACCATTTCACAGGTTTTCTGTCCGTCATAGCCTCGATGACGGACACTTTTCATAATTTCACTGAATTTCTGTCCGTCATGACCTTGATGACGGACACTTTTCCATGATTTCCTTGGATTT
>NZ_BAUW01000104.1 GCF_000517385.1 Mesobacillus boroniphilus JCM 21738
AAAAAGATCTAAGTAGTGCTTCAAAACGATGTAACGAACGTTAAAAAAAGACCTAAGTGTCCTTCAAAGTGATGTAACGAACGTTAAAAAAGATTTAAGCGTCCTTCAAAGTGACGTAACGAACGTTAAAAAAGATCTAAGTGTGCTTCAAAACGATGTAACGAATATGCAAGTAAACCTTGAACAAGTACATGCAGACATTCACGAGATCAAAACAACTGTAGATAGAATAGAGTTGGCTCAAGCTGAAGATGTTATCGGAATTCTAAAAGTAAATAAACAGAAAACAGATTTTGAAGTTGATTATTTAAACAACAGATTAACAGAGATGGACAAGCGTATATATGTTTTAGAAAAAAAGTGAGAAGCTAGTGCAACAATGTAATGTTTTTATTTCTTTTAGGCATTATTTATTCTTGATCACTTGAAGAGGAGGGAAAACTATGGAACAAATTTTAAATCAAATATTGTTTGAGATGAAAAATATGCGTACTGATGTAAGTGAGTTGAAGGAGATGCGAGCGGATGTCAGTGAGCTGAAAGATATGCGTGAAGATATGGAAGACTTAAAAGTTATCCGTGCAGATTTAAATGATTTGAAAGAAGGTCAAAAAAGACTGGAAATCGGGCAAGAAAAATTGCAAAAGAATCTTATCGCTAGCCTTGGATTATACACAGACAAGATTGTTGAACATTTTGATGCTAGTACTGAAGTTTTAAACAAAAGAGTCTATAAAGCAGAAACAGAGATTGAGCGATTGAGCAGACAGTAGGTGTTATAGGGGCAATCTGACTTTTGGCTTCTTTTAACACCTATGATTAAGAAATCATCATAATTTACTTAACACACCCTCCGAAGACTGAATTCCCCTATTGCCACAAACTACTAATCTCTTCTTGTATTCAACCAAATCATACCACACATTCATCTAGCTTTTCTCCAGTTGATTCTAAGGTCAAATCTAAAACGAAGCAGAACAGATTCCTATTTTACCCTATACCCTACATCCGGCATTTCATTTACAATGATAGTAATAGATTCGTATGAAGGATGATGACTTTGGATGTGACGATGAAGAAGGTGGTCGAGGCCAGTTATTTGACGGCGGATTCGGCTGCGCATTACCGGACAATTTTGCGTTATTTTTACCATCAGCATGAAAGGATGCGGGATTTCATTTCCCCTGAGGAAATTTTGGAGTATATGCGCTCCATTGCTGTATTTGCGGATTATCAGGAGGAGCAGCTGCATCAGCAGCTTGCACAGCTTGTGAAGTGGAATAACTTGATTGCCAGGCAGGATATGACCAATGCGAAGACGGTTGAGGAATATAAGAAGAAGCGATTCCGTTATCAGTCGACGCCTTATACAATCGAAATCGAAAGGATGCTTATAGTACTTGAAAAAAAGGTTGGTGACACCTTCCAGGGGTCATTGGAGCGGTCTCAGTTTGACCGTTTGTTGCAGTCTTTGTCGATATTGCAGCAGGAGCTCGAGGGCAGTCTTGCGAAAAAGGCTGAGGAATACATGCGGATTTGGGAGGATGTCTTCCGCTACTTCCAGACGATCAGGTCCAGCACGGCTGATTACATTGCATACATAAACAGTGAACAGACTGATCAACGGATGCAGACTGAAGCTTTCCTTGTCTATAAAAATCAATTCACGACCTATTTGCGTGACTTCATTGTTTCATTACAAAATACGTCGCTGCAAATCAAAGAACGGCTTGATGAACTGTCTCCGGATAAGTTGGGGTTATTTTTCGATAAACTGGTTGAACATCGGCAGTCGATTCCGAGACTTGAGGATGTCAGTTCGTCTGTTGAGGAGTGGCGGACTGAATACCTGGAGTATTGGGGTTCGTTGAGGCAGTGGTTCCTTGGTTCGAATTTGCAGCAGAGTGAGCTGGATGTACTGCAATGGCAGACGAATGAAATGATCAGGAGAATGACTCGATATGTTCAGCGTATAGGGGAAAGACAGCAGCACTTCCGCAGCCGTAAAAATGATTATTTGCACCTGGCAAAATGGTTTGTCGATACGGATGCACTCGAGGAGGCCCATAAACTATCCTCTGTTGTGTTTGGGGCGATGACGATCAAGCATCTTCAGCTTGATGAGGTGAGTACAGATAATTTGCATACCGAAACCTGGGAAGAAAATCCTGTTATGGTTCCGCTGAAGCCGCGGACGAATCGCTACCGTGAAAAGACGAAGCCGGGTTCAATGGTATCGAATGAGGAGAAAAAGCGTCTTCAACGCGAGCAATATCTGGCTGAACGAAAACAGGAGCAAGTACTGATTGAAAAATATATAGATGAGGGTGTCATAAAACTATCTGCTGTTTCAAAAGTTGAACCATTTGTCAGGAAGGTTTTGCTTGGGTGGATAGGAAAATCGATGGCAAGCAAGAATGGCAAAGTCAAGACAGATTATGGGATGGTCGTGAAGGTGACAATTGACCGTGAAAAGATGATTCTTCTTGATGCAGAGGATGGAACTCTGAAGATGCCCGATGTGCTGTTCACCTTTGAAGGAGAGGGGGAATCCAGATGATCAAGCTTGAACAAACCTTAGAATTTGATGAAAAGGCGATTCTCGGAATGGATTTATTGTTTAATCACTACTGGATTCTCCGCAGCGAGCAGCCAGAGTGGTATCAGCTCGTCCGTGAACGGGAGAAGGTACTGAGACGCTATATCAATGAGAAGTTCGGATTGCGCCTGATTGTCCATCAGCATTTTATCAAGCTTGAAAAAATCCCGGTTGAGCCGGAACGATGGATGGGCATCCAGGAATTCCAGGAACCGATGGATTATGCTGTTTTTTGCTGTGCGCTTTCCTTCCTTGAGGGCAAGTCTGTAGATGAGCAATTCCTTTTATCGGAACTTAGCCAGGAAATCCAGGCGGATTATCCTGGTGACCTTCCCCTTGACTGGACGCTTTATACTCATCGAAAATCGCTGATCCGCGCAATCAAGGTGCTGATCGATTTTCAGCTGATCAGGACCATTGATGGAGATATCAGCCGATATGACCATAATGAAGAACAAGAGGTGCTGTATGAGGCAACGGTCTATAGCCGGTATTTTATGCGCACCTATCCAGATGATTTTACAAGCTATAAGCACTGGAATGAGCTCTTAAATGAAGATTGGAGGCTGAACCAGGAGGACGAAAGAAGGAAGCGGGTATACCGCAAACTGTTCTTCTCACCTGGACTTCACCGCATTGATATGCAGGATCCAGACTTTTTATATATCCGGAATTTCCGCAATCGACTGTCCGAGGATATCGAAAACCATAGTGATTATAAATTGCATGTTTATAAGAACACCGCTTTTTTGTCAACAGATGAATCGCGGCAATATCAGAACTTATATCCTGATGCAAAAGCATCGACGGATCTGATTCTGCAATTTTCAAAGCATTTGCATGATTACCCTGAAAAGTACATTCCGAAAGAAAATGGAGAGATTGTCCTGACTGAGGGGGAAATGGATGGAATCATCCTTGAACTTCGAAGTCAGTTCGAGCGGGGATGGTCAAAATATTTTCGTGAAAAAGCGAACAGTGGCATCAGGAACGAACTACTTGAGGCGATGAAAGACTGGATGATGGCAGAAGTCGAGAAAGAAAGTTCATTAATTAAAATAAAACCGCTATTGGGTGTGCTTGCCGGAGCATTCCCGGCTGATTTTGAAGGGAGCGAGGAGTAATGAAGGGTACAAGATGGGTGATGAACCGTGCAGGGTTACTCAATTTCTGGTATTACGATGAAGAAGTGTTCCACTTTGAGCAAGGCAAGCTACTGCTTCGCGGCTCGAATGGTTCTGGGAAATCAGTGACGATGCAAAGTTTCCTGCCTGTACTGCTGGATGGCAAAAAGTCTCCTGACCGCCTGGATCCCTTTGGTTCGAAGGCGCGAAGGATGGAGGATTATCTCCTTGGTGAAAAGGAAGTCGTCGACCGTGATGAGCGGACAGGCTATTTGTTCATCGAATATAAAAAGCAGGGGTCTGAGCAGTATATCACCACTGGAATAGGGATGCAGGCGAAGCGGAATAAAGGAATCAAGTCCTGGTATTTCCTCTTGACTGATAACCGGAGGATAGGTCATGATTTCCAGCTTGCCCAGCAGCACACAGGTGAAAAAGTTCCGCTTTCAGCGAAGGAATTGGAGAACCGGATTGGCCAGGGTGGCTATGTAGTCCATTCGCAGCGGGAGTACATGGATCTTGTGAATAAGTATGTCTTTGGGTTCCAGTCTATCGATGCTTATGAGGACTTAATTAAGTTGCTGATCCAGCTGAGGAGTCCAAAGCTGTCGAAGGATTTCAAGCCAACGGTCATCTACGAGATACTGGAATCAGCTCTGCCTCCTTTGACTGATGATGAGCTGCGCACTCTCTCTGACACAATCGAAAGCATGGACCAGACGCAGCAGCAGCTGGAACAGCTTCATCGAGAGTCTGAATCGATCTACAGACTGGAAGCGGCATATGATACGTATAACAAATATATTTTAGCCGAACGGGCTGAGCAATGGCAGAAGGCACTGCAAAGGAGCAATACTGCCGAAACAAAAGTGAACGAGTATATATCCCAGCAACAACAGCTTGATCAGGAGATTGTCAGACTAAGGATTGAGCTTGAAAAGTTTCAGCAGCAAAAGCATATTGCTGAGCAGGAGAGCAATTCGCTTAAGCATCATGAGGTTTGGTCACTGGAGGAGAAGAGGAAAGACAAGCTTGATGAATCGGCAGTAATCGCGAATGAGATTGCTGGACTGCAAAAGCGGTGGGATGAAAATAATAAAAAACTCCGCGGCGAATATCAGAAAAAACAGGCTGCTGAAGATGAGCTTTTTCAATATGATCAAAAGGAAAGAGAACTTTTGGCCGAGCTTGCACTTGACGCGGATGCAACAGCCTTTCACCAGCATGAGGTGAATGTCTCGGATTATGTACGGACAAAGGAAATTGGATTTGATTTTACCGTCTGGCAAAAAGAAGCGAAAGACCATCTGGCCTTGCTTGGGGAGCTGGAGAAACTCGCTGTTGAAGCTGTGAGGCTAGGTGATGACCAAAATCACCTTCAGCGACAATCATCTGAGAAGAAAAAAGAAATCGATGAGTTGCAAAAGGAACTGGACCATTATCAAACGTGGTTCGAAGAGGAACACCAAAAGCTTGAAAGTAATGTATTTTTCTGGATGGAAAAACATCCAAAGCTGCTCTACTCTAATGAACTTCGCCAGGGAATCGCACGTGCATTGCAGGGATTGTATGAGCGTAATCGCTATGATGATGTCCGCTCTCAATTGTATGTAGCCATCCATAATTATGAAGCTGAAGTGAAGAGGGATGAGGCTCTGACAAAGAGTCGGATTCAGCAAAAACAGAATGATATCAGTGAAGCAGAGGCGGAATTGCTGCGAATAAAAACCCAGAAGATGCTTGAGCCCGAACGAGCAACAGGTACGGAAAAACAACGGGAGAAACTATTGAATGAAAATACCGCCTTTCTGCCATTTTATGCAGCAGTCGAATTTCAGGAGCATGTTACAGAGGAGCAGCGGGAACGCCTGGAGGCAGCGCTGATGAAAACTGGAATCCTTGATAGCCTGATCACTGATCAAACGTTTTCACCTGTGGAGGATGCTGTTCTGGCTGCTGATCCACGCCTGCTTGGCTACACGCTTGCTGACTATTTGATGCCTGACTTGGATGTTGACAGTCCTTTGACTGAGGAATTGGTGGACCAGGTGCTGCGGTCCATTCCGCTGGAGAATGATGGGACAGGATTCCATATCGATCAAGACGGGTCGTATTCAATTGGCTGCATGAGAGGACATGCTCCATTAGGGGGTCCTTCGAAATATATCGGAAGGACGTCAAGGAAACGGCATCAGCGTGAGTTGATCCAGACTTGGACAGAAAAGATCCAGGAATTGTATCGGGAACTTGCTGGATTGAAAGTTGAACTCGAGCACTTCAATTCTGAACTTGAAAAGATTGATACTTGGAAGAGAGAGATACCAGATGACAAGGTACTTTTAGATATAAACGAGCAAATTTTATCAAAGAAGCATGAGTTAAAGAATGAAAGGGAAATGCTAAACCGGATTGATGCAGACTGGAAGCGAGTTTATGACAAATATACAGAAGTAAAGCGGGTTTTACGTGATAAAGGGGTCCAGCTGAATATTCCGTTGACGGTTGATGATCTTGGAAGTGCATTGTCAGCTGGGCAAAGCTACATTGATTTTTTACATGAGTTGAAAAATAATGACGTGAAAGTTTCTTCTGTCAAAAAGCTTTTACAAACCTCGTTGGAGCGAATTGATGAGCTTGAGGGTGAGCTTGATGAACTGAGGGGTGAGCAGGGCAGGAAGGAAAGCCAGCTTGGTAAAATCAAGGCAATGATACAGTCGATTAACCTGCAGTTGCAGCTTAAAGGGATTGATGAAGTCAGGAGCAGGATCCAGGAAGTCCAGTATCAGCTTAATGAGGCTGAGAAAGAAATTGACCGAATTAGAAGTGATTTGCCTAAAGCTGAGTCGGATCAGAAGCGCAATCAGGAAAAGCTTGACGAGGCTCAAACAGATTTGTCATTTTGGAAGCAAATGACCGAAGTATGGGCAAGAATGGTCGAAGCAGAGAAGAAACGAAGTTACTTTGACATTGAAGGTAGAGATCCTGCTCAGATTTTTGCGCAGTTTGATCCTATTTTTACGAAACATGAGCGGCCGAAATTATCGGAACAGCTGACGAAAGTCTTTTTTAAATGAACAGGCACATTTGACGGAATACCGAATGTTTGAATATCCGGAAGATACTGAGATTCCATCCTGGTTCAATGATAACCTGGCAGAGAAGTACGAGCCATTTATGAATGAATGGAACCAGTTGAAAGGCCGGCGCTTAATTCAGATGGAATACAGGGGCCAGCGTGTCAGTCCGTATTATGTATCTTCAGAGCTGAAGAAGGAACTTGAAGAACAGCAAGGCTGGCTTGATGAGCAGGATCGCAGGCTGTATGAGGACATTATTTTAAACAGTGTTGGAATTATCCTGCGAAATCGCATCCAGCGTGCCCAGCAATGGGTGAAAGAGATGGATAAAATCATGGCAGACCGTGATAATTCATCAGGACTTATCTTTTCAATTGCCTGGAAACCGCTGACAGCGGAGTCAGAGCAGGAAATGGATACAAGAGATCTGGTTCAGCTTTTACAACGAAACAGCAAGTTCTTGAATGAAGAAGATTTGCAGCGGATCACGAAGCACTTCCAGTCAAGGATTGCCAAGGCGAAGGAGCTGATTCAGCTGCGCAATGAAGGATCCACGCTTCACCAGGTTTTGAAGGAAGTGCTGGATTACCGCAAATGGTTCACATTCGTTCTTTCGTTCAGCCGGGTGAATGAACCTAAGCGTGAGCTGACAAATAACGCATTCTTCAAGTTCAGTGGCGGTGAAAAAGCGATGGCGATGTATATTCCTTTGTTCACGGCTGCCTATTCCAGATACAAGGAAGCGGGAGAAATGGCACCATTTATCATTTCACTTGATGAGGCGTTTGCGGGTGTCGACGAGAATAATATCCGTGATATGTTCGAGGTTGTAGAGCAGCTCGGCTTCAACTATATCATGAATTCTCAAGCCTTATGGGGTGATTATGATACGATTTCAAGTCTTTCCATATGTGAGTTGGTCCGACCGAAGAATGCTGATTATGTCACGGTCATCCGCTATCAATGGGATGGTAAGCAGAAGTCGCTGGTAATCGATGAGGCACCTGAATTGGAGGAACTGGTGACAAATGAATAATAGATTGCAAGTGTTCCGAGACGAACCTGGTTTCCGGAAGCTATTTGGCTTGTTCCGGGACAAGTTCAGATCTCTTGGCAGAGTCGGGGGTTTCGTCAGTCTGAAAGGTTTCAAGGAAGCAGAGGTCGAATCAATTGCCGGCTTCCTTGGCCTTTCTGCGGTTGAGTTGATTGATAAAGGGCGTGTTGGTCTTGGCCAGTTTGAAAGAGAACTTGCCAAGACGGGTTTTTCAGACCTTACCCTCGTGGAGATATTGGAAGAAATTTTAGAGGAACCGATTTTATCAAAAAAGCAAGAAAACGGAGAATAATCTAAAGCTTGAAAATGAATTTGTAAATACATTAAAGCTGGACATTCCTGAAGTGGGTTGGTGGCTGGAATGGATTAGTGAGAGAAGCCCGGATACAAGGTGGATTTGGTCACTTTATCGGCAGGATGAAATTATGCTTTCAGGAATGATAAGAGAGGTCTCTATTGCTTTTTTGTCGCTGCCGAAACAGGGAGAACTTGAACGCCTCCCCTTCTTTGCTCAGCGGACAACCGGGAATCCGCATTATTTTGATATCTCTGAGTCGGGCGGAAGATTATTGCTCCATTTTCTAACGGTAAATAAGAAAACTAGTGAAGATCCCGAATACCTTTTTCCAAAAAGCACTGAGGAAATCAATGACCTACTCGCAGAATATGGCTTGTTAAGGGATGACTTGTGGAATTTCGTGACCCTTCAAGGAATGGTTGCTTACTACCAGGGTGAAATCCACCCAGTCTGGAATGCAGCTGTCCAAACCCGAACAGTACTGAATGTTCCGATGAAAGAATTAGCCAAACTTGAAACTATCAAGCCTGCCTCTGGCCGAATGGTGTGGATTGTTGAAAATTCGAGTGTGGCTTCTACCATCATGGATGCAGTCCCTGATGCTGCTGTAGTCTGCACACATGGACAGTTGCGAGCAGCAAGTTGGAGACTCCTAGATAAATTGGCCGAGGAAGAATGCACATTATTTTATTCTGGCGACCTGGATCCAGAAGGAGTCCAGATTGCGGATCGATTGAAGAAAAGGTATCAAGAAAAGTTGGTTTTGTGGAGGATGGATCCATTAGCATATGAGAGTAGCCTCTCAAATGAGGATATTGCCGGAAGGATTGCAAAGCTTGATGGTGTGTCATCGGAAGAATGGAAAGACGTCGTTATGATGATGCGCGAAAAGAAAAAGGCAGGATATCAGGAAGCATTGGTAGATGTTCTTATAGAAGATATTAAACAGGCTTAATTAAATTGAAGAAGAGTTCTGGTAATTCATCTTATGTGTTACTTCCTTTGAAAAATGCCTTCGTAACCAATGGATTCCTGGAATTGAAGGTAGGACATCGCGACCTAAAGTATGGACAGAAAGTATTGCAAAAAGATGTTAGGAGTATTAAAGATATATTGAACAAATAGAGAAACATATAGATACAAAAAAAGATGAATTGAAAGATAAATTGGGAGATCAACAAAGAGTAATTGATACGCTAGCTGCTCGTTCTATTAAGCACGAAAGCGAAATAAAGACTTTAGACACATACTGAAAAAACAGTAAGGAGCGATTTTCGCTCCTTTTTTTCTTGCCATTAGAAGTTTGGGATCCACTTCTTTCTTAGCGTTACTAAACCTAATATGCTTATTGAGAAAAGCTCGAGTGGATCAGAATATAAATATCGCTATGATTATTTTTTATTACTATGCTTATCAAGTAATTCTATGACTTTATCAAGTTTCTTTTCGATTTCTACTGTCTGATTTCTCTTTTGAGAAGAATTGATCAGCATCCGACGGATAAAAAGCGTGAAGGAAAATGCGAATAAAACTATTAGGCAACAACCAAGCCTAAATAAATGATTGAAACTACATTAAAATCTGCCATTTCATAATTCTCCCTTTATTCTTCTGAAAGTGAAATTATTCCAATATTAGTTTAACATATCCTTGGCATCGTCTTGAAGCCGTATCTCCAGTAGTAATCCTCACTGGCGTGTTCTTTACCAATAAGAATCTAGTAATTTTTGTTAAAATAGTGGGATCCGGCGTATGATTTTGCGGGAATCCTCTCCAGTTAGGGTGAAGATTTTTTTAACAGGTGTATTGATCAATATCCGTACGGTAAAGAAGTAGCTAAGCGTGTTCATTTTTATAAAAGTACCTTTGCCCTGCAGGAGGCACTGCATGGAATAGAGAATGATGATCGACAGGCTTTTGAGGCTGGTATTCAGAATTATAGGTAGAATCGTTTTGACGAGAGCAGTTCATGGCTTATATATTAAAAAAGAATTGCCGCGGCCAACGCGGCATTCTCATTTTAATAAAATTTTATATTCAGCGCAGGGACATCTTTCCAAGTGATATAATTAATTAATTCATTTCTTATATAATAGGGTATTACAATAATTTTATAGAAGTAATAGAGGAGTCAAAGTTACGAATCAATAAATGGTTGAATGCTAGGAGGGGGACAGATTGATCCAGAGGCTTGGAAACGCACCTTATTTACTTCTGGTTGGTGCTGCATTATTTTGGGGCGGCAATGCGGTTGCTGGAAAGTTTCTTGCTGGTTCGCTGCCGCCGGTGACGATTTCGTTCACCCGTTTGGGGATTGGGGTCCTGATCATGTCTCCGGTTATCATCAGGCTGTTTAGACATGAAAGGGCAGCCTTACGAGAGCACTTCAAGCTGCTGTTATTCCTGGCGGTGACGGGGGTAGTTGGATTTAATCTGCTGATTTATTGGGCCGTCAATTATACGACGGCGATCAATGCAACTTTATTGAATAGCACTAGTCCTCTGTTCATTTTCCTGCTTTCAGCTCTTCTGATCGGAGAAAAAATGGAATTGAAGTACTGGGTGTCGATGGCGATTTCAATGGTCGGTGTGCTGATTGTCATCACGCATGGGTCAGTTGAGCGAATGCTAGCTTTGCAGTTTAATATTGGCGATTTGATTATGGTGCTGGCTGTAATTTCGTGGTCCTTATATTCTATTTATATTAAAAAGATTTCCGGGAAGCTGCCATCGCTTGCAATTTTCGGCTTTACGCTTGCGCTTGGTTTTATGGTGATGATTCCAGCCGTGGCAATTGAGTTGGCGTTGGTTCCGGTTGGTAAAGTGAATCTTGCAGAGTGGAGTGCTTTATTTTACATAGGAATTTTCCCGTCGATCTGCTCGTTTTTGTTATGGAATCGAGCAGTTGCAATGATCGGACCATCGAAAGCATCTATTTCTTTGAATCTAATTCCGGTTTTTGGTACAGTTGCAGCCTTTTTTATCCTGGGAGAGGTGATTGCGATACCGCAAATCATTGGCGGCTGCCTGGTTTTTATTGGGGTATTCATTACTTCTTTTACGAAAAAGAAAGCAGTGCAGTTGGTTGAAGAAGCATAGAGTTTTTATGGTGGATCATTTTAGCAGTTAAAAAACGTAGTGTCCCAATTTATTTGGGACACTTTCTTTTTGATTGCGTCCTCATCTCTATTAAAAAGGAAATTTCCTTATTAAGGCGAAATTATTAGGTATTG
>NZ_BAUW01000103.1 GCF_000517385.1 Mesobacillus boroniphilus JCM 21738
ATAAAGTTAAAAAGAAATCAGCCCTGAAGTAGGCTGATTTCAATATTTTTAGCTATTCATTAATCCAGGCAAGTCCAATTGTTCCCTGCCCTGTATGAGTTCCAGCCACCGGACTGAACGTAGTTGTGAAAAAAGATATGTCTGGAAAACGCTGCTGAAGTTCCGCGCGCCATTCCTCAGCCAATTCCTTCACATTTCCGTGAATGACACTTGCTTCTTTAATATTTGTTGAAGCCTCCTCAAAAATTTGAAATAGTCGTTCCTTGACCTTTCTTTCCGTCCTGATCTTATCAAAAAGGACTACCTTGCCATCATCGAACCTGACAATCAACTTTAATTTAATCAAGCTGCCAATAATCACCTGTGTCGTGGATAAACGTCCCCCCTTGTGCAGCTGCTCAAGCTACCGGGTGCCATATATAAATTGGCCTTGTCAGGCAGCGTTCTTAAATAGGAAACAATTTCAGAATACGACTTTCCTTGCTTTTGAAGTTCAACCCCTTTTTCAACCATGCGTCCCAATGGAAAGGAACCAATCTTCGAATCGATGACATCGACTTTAAAATCTACCATGCTGGAAGCTGCCGTGGAAGATTGGTAAGTCCCTGTCAGGGCGCTAGAAGCATGGATCGCAATCGCATGCTTATATTGCTCTTTAAGTTTCTGGTATAATTCCACAAACTCCCCAATAGCAGGCTGCGATGTTTTAGGAGGGACCTTAGAAGCTGCCAACTTTGGATAAAAATCTTCGGCAGTGATATCTACACCTTCCAAATATGATTCTTCACCAAAAATAATGCTTAAAGGCACAACATATATATGATTATCTTTTATGTATTCTTCTGTTAGTCCAGATGTACTGTCAGTTACCCATGCAATATCATTTAATGTCGTCATGATTTCTCCTGTTCTTATCAAAAATATCGTTGAATATGCTTACATTTTTTATGATATCTGAAGAAGCCTTATAAGACTATTAGTAATTTTTAAGAATACGATTTATTTGTAACAAACAATGATAAAGTTAATAACCTGGACACATGTTTCTCATTCCAATTAAAGGGAACAATTATAACAAACCTGACTGGAGGAAGTAACGAATGGACCCATATATCTACGGTTTATATTCCCTCATCTACTTGTTCTTATTCCTATGGGGACTAAAATTATCCATAAAAAATGGATTTTTTTCCTGGCTGAATGTTCTTTTGCTCGTTACATACGGTTTAATGTATGACAATCTTGTACTAGCTATGGGGAGCGTGATTGGGAAAGGAAGCTTATTAGAAGCCTTGAATGGTATGCGTTACTGGTTCCACGCATTTTTTACCCCATTATTGATTTTATTTTCCTGGGCAGCTATCAGGAAGACAGGAATCCGCCGGCTAAAGGGACGAGCAGGATTTGTCTTGGCGGGAGTCTTCACTCTGGCTATGATTATCGCTGAGCTAATACAAAATACCATCGGAATTAAGCTTGAGCCCGCCCAGAAATATGGGGTACTAAACTATGAATCTGCCGGATCACACGGGCCCCCAGTGATGATCATTGGCGTCACTGCTGCATTACTGCTTGCAGGGATTATCCTCTGGAAAAAGTTGAAGTGGAAATGGATGGCCGTCGGCGTCATTTTAATGGCTATAGGAAGTGCTGTGCCGATTCCATTGGAGAGTGATGCAGCTACCAACGGCTTCGAACTGATTCTACTGATTTCATTATGGGCAACAAAAGCTTTCCTTGAAAAAATTCAGATCAGCCACGATATGAGGCCTGATCTGATTTTTTTAAAACAAAGTCTTCACTTCTTGTGCTGTCAGCTGTTTCCCCGTTGAAACAACTTTTTCATCAATGACCAAAGCTGGCGTGCTCTTCACTTTATACTTTTCGATTTCCTTATTATCTTCCACCATTTCGACGACCGCTGCGACACCCGCTTCCTTTACCGCAGCATTTATACTTTCTTCAAGACTTTTGCACTTATTGCAACCAGGACCCAAAACTTTGATGATCATTTCCTCTTTCTCCTTTCGCATATAATCAAAACTTGTTTTATTTACATTTATAACTTGAATTTACCCTCATTTTGCAAATAAAAGACCTTTTCTGATTTATATTTTTACTCATAACTGATTAGGGTTGCCGACAGAGCTGGAATTTCAGCTTACGGCTTTTACATTTAGACAGGTTTGAAGGGATTGGGCTCGAAGCTGTCAAGATTCTCCTTTTATTTAGACAGCTTTTCAGTAGAATGGATCAAACGTGTTAAGATTCCAACTGAGCCTTCATTTAAATAGCTATTTCACCAAGAAAGTCCAATTACTTTTTAGCAATCAAAAAATGTGAGAAAATAAAATAGCAATTTAATTGATAAGGAGGCGCATGATATGCCACTAAATCTCCAAGATACTACTACATTACATAATGGTGTCAAGATGCCATGGTTTGGGCTTGGTGTGTTCAAGGTTCAGGAAGGTTCTGAGGTTGTAGAATCTGTTAAGGCCGCGCTTAAAAATGGCTACAAGAGCATCGATACTGCAGCGGTATACAGGAACGAGGAAGGAGTGGGCCTGGGTATCAAAGAAGCTGGTGTTCCGCGTGAAGAGTTGTTTATTACGACGAAGGTCTGGAATTCTGACCAGGGTTATGAATCGACGCTCCAGGCATTTGAAACGAGCATGGAAAAGCTTGGCCTTGATTACCTTGACCTTTACCTGATTCACTGGCCGGTAGCGGGCAAATATAAGGAAACGTGGAAGGCACTCGAAAAGCTTTATAAAGATGGAAGAGTCCGCGCCATTGGCGTGAGCAACTTCCATGTTCATCATCTTAAAGATTTAATGGCTGATGCTGAAATCAAGCCAATGGTCAACCAGGTTGAGTACCATCCTCATCTTGCCCAGACCGAGCTGCTTGAGTTCTGCAAAGCCGAGGGCATCCAAATGGAAGCCTGGTCTCCATTGAAACAAGGAGAGCTGTTATCAGAACCAACAATCGTTGCAATCGCTGAAAAGCATAAGAAATCACCAGCACAAGTAATCCTGCGCTGGGATTTACAAAATGAAGTGGTAACAATTCCGAAATCCATCAAGGAACACCGTATTATCGAAAACGCAGATATCTTTGATTTTGAGCTTTCTGCAGGTGATATGGAACGTCTGAACAGTTTAAATAAGAACGAACGTGTAGGTCCCGATCCCGATAATTTCGATTTTTAATTAAAATCAAATCAATTAGGCGCAGAATGAGTTTCTGCGCTTTTTTTATCCCTAAAAAACTAACACCAAATTATTATACCTAAACATAGTACTTGGTGCTAAAAATCACATCTTTTTATAACTCTGCATGTTAAACTGCAAAGGAATAAATTTAGAGAGGGGTTTTTAGCATGGACTTGCCAAAACTTAAAATTGGCCATATGGTTCCCAGTGTTCCAATAATGCAAGGCGGAATGGGGGTAGGCATCTCACTTAGCGGATTGGCATCAGCGGTTGCAAACGCAGGCGGAATTGGCATCATCTCTGGAACAGGGATTACAGTCGATGAGATGCGTCGGCATATCAGGAAAGCCAGGAAGCTAACACAAGGTAAAGGATACATTGGCGTAAACGTCTTGTTTGCGATGAATGATTTTGCTGAAAAAATGAAAGCTGCACTAGATGAAAAGGTTGATTTCATCATATCTGGAGCCGGAATTTCACGAGATATGTATTCATGGGGAAAGCAGGCTGGGATCCCGGTCATTTCAATCGTCTCCTCTGCAAAGCTAGCTAAAATCTCGGAACGGTTAGGTGCTGCTGCAGTGGTAGTTGAAGGATTTGAAGCAGGCGGGCATTTGGGAACCGACAAGCCCCTTTTTGACATACTTCCTGAAATTGTTGAGTCTGTGTCCATCCCGGTGATTGCTGCTGGAGGAATCATGACTGGAGCTGATATCGCTAAGGCTTTGTCCCTTGGAGCTTCCGGCGTCCAAATGGCACCAGGTTTGTTGCCAGCGATGAATGCGATGCTCCGCAAAGCTTCAAGGAGAAATACGTGTCCGCCACTGAAAAAGACACATTACTGGTGAAAACCACAGTTGGGCTGCACGGTCGGGCCATTGCCAATCATTTCACCAATCTAATCACTACCTCAGATAAACTTAGGATCAAAAAATGTCGTGATTGCCTTAAAAATTGCTCCTATCAATTTTGCACACTGGACTCTCTGCTCACCTCCGTTGCCGGCGATGTAGAGAATGGCCTAGTATTCGCTGGCGCTAGGGTAAGTGAAATTAAAGAAATCCTTCCGGTCCAGACGATCATAGAAAATTTAAAAACGGAATATAAGGCAGCCGCTCAAAGCTTTGCCTAATTAAGGATTATATTAGATTTAAGGCAGACCAGCGAATTGGCTATATGGGATTATTTCGATTTTTCAAAAATTTTCACAAAAAACAGACAACCGAATTCGTGGTTGTCTGTTTTGCTTCACATAGTTATGAAAAACTCCTGGTTTTTCTGCTGATCCTTTACATGAATCCGTTCATTAAAATAAATCTCTTTTTCATTCATCATTATGATGGTAGAGCTTCTTGTCCCGTATCCCTCGCTTTTAATGAACATCGGTGACAGCAATCGCTCCCATTCCAGCGAGACTCCTGTTGATGGCAGCAACTGATCCGGAGCCGGGCCGGCATTTTCCAAATGGGCAAATAACCTTTCAACCATATCTGATTGCTCTCCAGAAATGATGGTGGCAAGTCCCGCCTTCCCCCGCTCTACCTTTGGCCAGTCTGTATTAAGCAAGTGATTACTGACACCATGAATGCCGGATTCAATTTTTTGCAAAGGGCCTCCACGGTTGGAATAATAATATAGCTCCTCCAAATTCCCGGCTAGAAGATTATAACCCGGATATTCATGATGGCGATTGGCCAATTCATCTAAATAGGCTTGTGGATTATCTGTTTCTTTCAGGAAATCTGCAACAAGCTCCCCTCGTGTTCTTTTTCCAGCAGTGGTTTCACTTGGATCACGATAATTTGTCAGTGCAGCAAACTTGCCTGAAGTCGTCACCCCCATCCAGGTTCCCATTTTTTCAAGATCCCGGCCGGCGAGCAGTTCTGGCGCATCTTCCAAAAATAAGCCGGCGCAGTTTCTCGGGCATAAGCTTCATCCCTATTAGCAGCAACAATCAATTTATACTTCGGGTGCGCTTTGTAGGCAAATAATATCAAACACATTAATCATCACAGCTTTCGTTCATTTTCCACTATTATAACTCAAAGCAAAAAAAGAGAAGGACAAAGCCCCTCTCTCCTCATTTTTATAAAAGCATACCTGCCATTGCTGCACTCAGTAATGATGCAAGCATACCTGCGATGACAGCTCGTACACCCATGCGAGCGATGTCTCCGCGGCGATTTGGAGCAAGGCTTCCAAGACCGCCAAGCAAGATTCCCATTGAAGATACGTTTGCGAATCCACAAAGAGCAAAGCTGATGATCGCAACTGTTTTTGCAGATAATTGTTCAATTTGTGGTGCGAATGAAGAGTAAGCTACAAATTCATTCAAGATTAACTTTTGACCAATGAATCCTCCGGCTTTCACAGCCTCATCCCAAGGTACGCCGATTGCGAAAGCAAGTGGTGCGAATACAAAGCCCAGGATTGTTTCAAGCGTTATGTTTCCAGCTCCGAAGAATCCACCAACGAATCCAAGAATCCCATTGATCAAGGCAATCAATGCGATGAACGCAAGCAACATTGCACCGATATTCAAAGCTAATTGAAGACCAGTGCTTGCTCCCTTAGCGGCAGCATCAATCACGTTAACTGAATCTGTGTCTTTTTCCATTCTAAGTTCATCAGATGTCTCGGACTTTTCTGTTTCCGGAATCATTATTTTAGCAAGTACCAAACCTGCAGGAGCAGCCATGAAGCTTGCTGCTAGCAAGTATTCCAACGGAACACCCAATAGTGAGTAACCAATCAATACGGAACCTGCGACAGAAGCCAAGCCTCCAACCATGATGGCAAAAAGCTCTGACTGAGTCATTTTCGCAATGTAAGGCTTAACTACAAGTGGTGCTTCTGTCTGCCCTACGAAAATATTAGCTGCAGCTGATAGTGATTCAGCCTTGCTCGTTCCCAGCAACTTAGAAAGCGCTCCGCCCAGGATTTTGATGATTACTTGCATGACTCCCAGATAGTAAAGCACAGAAATTAAAGAAGAGAAAAAGATAACAACCGTTAATACTTGGAAAGCGAATACAAAGCCAATATTTTCAGCCTGGAACAATCCGCCGAACAGGAATTGCACACCCGCGTCTGTATAGTTAACGATTTCATTGACGCCAAGTGAAAGCTTTTTTAGTAAGAGTTTACCGGTTTCCCATTTCAATACTAAGAACGCGAAAATAAATTGGATTGCCAACCCGCCAAGGATTGTCCTAAAATTAATGGATTTTTTGTTATTCGAGAAAATAAATGCAATTCCCAAAACAACTGCAATTCCCACCAAACCCCATAAGATATTCATTTTTGACCCACCTCTTGTTGTGATATTTGCTGAAATGTTGATAACGTTTACAAATAATATGAAAAAAATTTCAATAAAACGTTTACATTTGTTTACTTCAAACTTTCTATAGCAAATATATCAGAACTGAAGAACTTTTGTAAATATTTTTTTTGAGCAAATGTAAAATGAAATTTATCCCTTTTCAACATTTCGACAAAAATACCCGCAAGGCCTCGAACCTATCGGGTATTTGTCTGTATCTTATGGCTTTTACTCTATTCACTGTATTTACTTATCTAACAAGAATTTTGCAGTGAATTGGTCCGTTACAAGCACATTTGTATACTTCCCTTTTAAAGCTCCATAAATACCATCAATTTTATGTGCTCCGCCTGCAACTAATATTGAATACTTCTTCTTCTTTAACTCTTCAAGTTCAATGCCCAAAGTTCTCGCATCCAGATTTTCGTTGCAAACCTTTCCATCTTTATCAAAAAATCGCGAACAAATATCCCCGACTGCTTTTGAATAAATAACTTGCAGATCTTCATCTGTAAAGTACCCCAACTGGAACAATAAAGATTCAGACTTTATCGGACCGATTGTATAGACTGCAATGTTCGATTGCTTCCCCATCTCCAGGATTTTCTTGATATGCCTGTCCGCCTCCATCGCTTGTTTGACCACGACATGGTCTACTATTGCCGGCAGCGGGAGATGATGGGGTGCGCTATTGAAGGCCTTGCCGAATAAGTACAATATTTCATTCGCGTAAGTATTCGTTTCAGAATGGCTGACTCCGCCTTTCAACTGGACAACCTTTACATTCTTGCACGCTTTCTGCTTCAGTTCCAATGCGACATGATAAAGGGTCGTTCCCCAGGTGACACCGATAATGTCATCATGTTCAACCGCTTCATTCAAAAAAGCAGCAGCCTTCTCCCCGAGATATGTTTTGATTACACTGTCCTCATATTGCGGAATATGGGTGACGATTGCCTTTTTCAATCCAAATTTTTGTTCAAGTTGAGCTGACAAATTCTCTACGTCCTCTGTCGGGTCCATGATTTTGATATCGACAATCCCCTCCTGCTTTGCGATTTGCAGGAACCTTGATACTGTCGGCCTCGATACTCCCAACACTCTGGCAATATCATTCTGGTTATAATCAAGTAAATAATAAAGCTTAGCTGCCTCGATTATCTTCAATAATTTTTCTTTTTCCATTCGTGATCACCCTTGGAAATGACATAAATTCAATACAATCATTTTAGCAAAAAATACGAATGAAAACATTTACATTTTAATAAAAGAAAAAAATGTTCATAAATAACCAGAGTTTTACATATGTTCATTTTAATCAGAACAATAAGAAGACCATAAAAAGTTTAGAACTTAAAAAGAAGAAAAGGATTGGTGCTAACCCAATCCTTTTCAGAAAGATTATTTAATTATTGCTATTACTGATTGAGCGTACTTCCTAGCCAGTGTAATCTTTTCTTCTTCACTCAATAAATGAAAGGGACGAGCATTCTTGAAGACAACCTGACCTACGAAAATTCCCCCAAGGTGCCTTGCAATAAGACCTGTATCGACTTTTTGACCAATATTCTCGAAATGCAGTACCAGCCCTTTTTCAAGACTTGAAAAGATCATGTTAGGCAAATCAACTTCCTCATTCAAATTCCCCATCAGACTTTCGGAAATAAGCATTTTAACCATAGGTGCATTTCTGGACAATGTCCCCAATCTATTCTCTATAATTTTTATCAAAAAAGCTTCAGTATCCTCTGTTTTTGCCATTTTGGCGATTTGTGAATCAAACTGTCTTTCCAGAACATTCTTGATGACTGTAATAAACAGGTTTTGCTTATTGGTAAATTTCCGGAACAATGTTACCTCAGCACTTCTGCTTCCTTTGCAATCTCTTGTGTTGTAGCCTGCAGTCCTTTTTTCACAAAAACATTCATCGCTGCATTCAAGATTTGTTCCGTTTTGTCCCTCATAGTGCCACCCCTATTTTACTGGTAATTCATTCTCCCCTACATGTCTTATTTTCACAAAACGGTCAAGAATAATCAAGATAGCAGGCATGACGGCAATCGAACTGAACAGTGCCAGGGAGATATTGATTAACGTCATCAAGCCGAAGTTGCTCAAAATGACAAAATCAGAGATTAACAGCGCGCTGAAACCGCCGATTGTTGTAAATGCAGACGCAAGGATCGCCTTTCCTGTCTTTCGATTCGTAATCATGATGGCTTCCCTGCTGTTCCTGCCTTTTCTCCGTTCTTCATAAAAACGCTCCATGATCAGAATGGTGAACTCTGTTCCAATTCCAATAATCAACGCTCCCAAGGTGGCGGTCAACGGGGTATATTTTATATCAAGTAAATACATGGCTCCACCAGACCACCCGACAATCAAGGCAATGGGGAGCAAAGGTATAAATGCTTTGACAGGATGGCGGTAAACTAACAGCAAGCCAGAAACACAAGCCCCATCCCGAGCAACGTCATTTTGTACCTGCCTGTAGTCAATGCGGTCACCATTTCAACATCCAGCACTGCTTTTCCGGTAACCGTTGTATCGACTCCTTCTAATTTTTTTGCTTTTAAATACTCATTTAAGTCATTGATGAACCCCTTGAGTTCTTCTGCATCAAGATGCTCAATGCTAATGGTGATGACACCTTTTGTTTCCTCTTCATTAATCAACAGCTTTTTCTGGTCCATTGGCATTTCTGACAACTGTTCCTCTATCTCATCGATTTTCGGAAGTTTCCCCTCATTCATTTGCCGAAGTGCAGTTGTGACTGAGCGTGAATCTACCACGGTTTCTGGAAACTCACTGTCCACCATTTCGGTAAGGTCATCCGCCCATTCCATCACTTCAGCAGATGACACATCACCCGCTTCATACACAATTGAAATTTGATCGGTACTGCCGAGAATTTCTCTTAACCGATGAATATCCTTTAACTCCTGTGTGTCCTGCGGCATAAACTTTTCAACATCAGTTTCGACCCCAGCTTGTAAATCAGCCCAAATACCTAAACCTGCTGATATGAAGGCAACAAAGATAATGAACCACTTCAGTGAAATCAGTTTCTTTGTGAACCAATAAAAGAACCTATCTTCCTTCTTATTTTTTAATATTATTTGATTCTTTTCCTTCCCATCTCCTTTGAAGAAATGATCTTTAGTGAATAAAATCGGAATTAAAATAAATACTCCTACGATAAAGCTGATGATCATTCCCACTGTAAGCATCTTGCCAAAATCCTGGATCATCGGTACAGGTGATGTGTATAAAGCAATGAATCCCAGCCCCGTAGATACTAAAGCTGTTAATACTGCCGGTACCATTTTCGTTAATGTTCGACGAAGTGCCTTCTTTGGTTTATTCATGGTCCTCCTCCTCTTCCGCCATTTCTTCCGTATACCTGTTCTGAAGCTGAATCGCATAATCAATGCCAAGACCTATGAGAATTGGAAACACAGCCATGGATACCATCGTTATTGGAATCTGAATCCACCCCATCAAGCCTACTGTTCCAATGACTGCTATTAAAATGATAGCTAGCGGAAGTAAGCGCCAACTAACATTAAAGGCAAAAAATAAAATGATGACCATGAACAATATAGATAGCATCATCATCTTCTGAATGCTTTCCTTCATCGATGAACGGATTGCATCATCCAGGACGGGTTTACCGGATACCATCGTGTCTGTTGACTCAATTTGATTTTCATTAAGATATGACTTTATCGTTTTTGAAACTCCACTTTTTACATCATCGGACACATTTCCATCAAACTTTACCATCATGAGCATGGTATGATCATCAATGATTACTTCGTTAAAAATCTCTCTCTTCTTGCCACTGTCATCATAAACCATGTATTCAAGAGTTTCCTGTTTTTCTGGCAACCCTGGTCCCAATGTATCAGAGTAATAATTCATCGTTGTTAAATTATCACTGATTTCAACCAGGTTTCCGCCCATTTCAATGAGTCCTTTGCTGAGCTCTTTTAAATCTTCCGTCTGCTTTGCCTTTCCTGCCCGGAAGTTTTCAAATTGTCCTTGCTGTTTTGATAATCCACTCTCAATTCTTTTTAAACCATTGATTGTTTGATCTGGAACATTTGGAAGAGCTGCAGATTTCTGAGCTCCCTGCAGCATTTTTTCAGAAAGCTGGATTAGTTGGATGCTCATCCTCTTAATCTGTTCTGCTTGCTGTTTCTGCTTTGGGTCATTTGCATCGTATTTAGAATCCAATTCTTCCAGTTTCATCCCAGCTTCTTTCGTTTGGGCCCCAAATTGAGAATAGCCATTAACAAGGTTTGTCGTTCCCGCCTTCAGTTTCTCCTGCCCTTGAATCATGTTATTTATTCCCTGATTAAGTTCCGACCTTTGCCTCTCAATATTTGGAAGCTGCCCTTCTCCAGATGTATTGTCTTCCATCTGCTCCCCAATCTCTATTAATTTTCCTCCCATTTCATTCAGACCATCCGAAACTTCCACTATTCCCTCTTTATATTTATCTGCTTGCTTGGACGATATTTCTTCCACCAAAACAACAGGACTCATGACGCTATAAACATTATCATGTGAATTAAGGATTGCCTCTAGTCCTTTCATGTGTTCCAGTCTGTCAACAGTCAGGACTTCTTGATCATCCGTTGCTTCATATAAGATGACAATGGATTCTCCCCCGAATTCTTCTTCAAGCTGCTGGTTATTTTTATATACCATTGATTCACTGCTTACCAGTGTCTCATTCCCAGTAGCCATTTGAACGTTCTTAGCCCCAGCAGCTAAAAGAACAACAGCCATAATCGTTAATAAAACGATTTTCACTGGATGTTTATACATCAATGAAGCAAGCTTTTTTTGCATGTTCTCTCCCCCTGTATTCTATGAATGTAAGTAATTACTTACATAAAGTATAAACTCCCTTCTCGATTATGTAAAGCCGAATTT